>NZ_BMOM01000036.1 GCF_014647075.1 Deinococcus aerophilus
CCGGTGGCATTTTCGGTTGTCACAAACAGAAAGTGTCCCCTACCGGGGACGCTTTCTCATACTTTGTGTCAGGCCGTCAGGTCGCCGCCCTCAGTCCGGAAGATTCACGGCAGTGAGCCAGAAGTGGAACCGTGGTCAGGAGCCCGGTTCCATCTTCGACACCGGCCCGGGTCTTACCCCGAAGCGGGCGAGCACCCAACGGTCCAGGCCCCACCAGCCGGCCACCCGCCAGCCCAGCACCAGCCACGTCGCCAGGATGAACAGCAGCGGGTTGGTGCTGACCGTGCCCGCCAGCAGGTAGCTGGCATTCATCACGCCGCCGAAGAAGGCCGCAATGCCGGTCAACAACCCCATGATCAGCGCGGTTCCGACCACCACCTCGCCGTAGGCCACCAGATACGAGAAAACGGCAGCGTTGGGCAGCGCGACGTTTTGCAGGAACCACGCATACCAGCCCTAGACGTCCGGGTGGGCGCCGCCGGTCTTGGTCAGGGCGCCGGTCAGGAAGCCGCTGACCGCTGTGCCGGCCTGCTCACCAACCCAGACGCCGGCCGGGTTGGTGACCTTGCCCCAGCCGGCCAGCAGCCACTCGTAGCCGACATAGAGGCGCAGCAGGGTCCACAGCGGAACCAGGCGGGTATCGGCAAACAGCAGCCGCGACAGCCGGGGTTCGGACAGGGCTCCGGAGGCGGGGACCGGAACACGCAGACCCGTCACCGCCCGGCCTCCTGGGCCGCAGGATGCTTCGTGCGGGTGGGGCTGGTCTTGGGCTGGCGCACCAGCAGCACCGGCACGTCCACCCGGCGCATGACTCCCTCGGCGACGCTGCCCAGAAAGAAGTGTTCCAGTCCGGTGCGCCCGTGCGAACTCATGACCACCAGCGAGGCGCCCTGCCGGACCACCTCGTCCGCGATGGCCTGGGCGGTCCGCGGATCGGCGTCATCCAGGCGCACCAGCTGAACGTCCGGATGGTCCAGCGAGTCCCGGGCGTCTTCCAGAATCCGCTGGCCCTCGGCCCTGGCGCGCGCACTTTCCTCGGCTCCGTCGTAGACGTAGGCGGATTCCGCGTAAACCACCACCGGCGGGGGTACCACGTACAGCAGGGTCAGCGAACTGCCGTAACGCCGCGCCAGATCGGCGGCCACCGGCAGGGCCAGGGCGCTCAGGGAACTTCCGTCGATGGGCACGAGAATGTGTTCGAACATCATGGACCTCCTCGGGGCAGGATCTTCCGGGAGGATTACCGGTCCATTACGGGCGCGGCGCTCAGGCGGCGGTCCGCCAGGCCACGCCCGAGGAGCCGGAAACTGCCCCCTCCGCATGTCAATTCCACCAATGCCCATTGTCAGCAACGGCGCCGCGCTGCTAGGCTGCCCCCATGCTGGACATCGCGCCCGACTGGACCGGCGGCATCGACGAATTCGTCGCCACGGCCAACGCCTGGCTGACTCAGTTGCTGCCGGAAGACCGCGCCGCCCGCCCCAAGGACGAGGTCAATGCGCGGCTGGTCCGCCACTACACCACCGTCGGCCTGCTGCCCCTGCCCCGCCGGGAGGGCCGGGAGGCCCGCTACGGACGGCTACACCTGCTGCAACTGCTCGCCCTGCGCCGCCTGATGGCCGACGGCCTGAGCGGCAAGGCGCTGTACAGCACGTTGTCCGGCCAGGACGAAACGGGGCTGGCCCAGCTGGCCCAGGAGGGCGCGACCGGCGAGGCGGCCAGCGGGCCCCCCAGCGACGCGCTGGCCTACCTTCAGAACCTCAAGGCCCAGGCCAAACGTCCCCGGCCCGTGGCCCCCCTGCCCACTTTTTTCCACGCGGCCCCCGTTCCCGAGCTTCAACCCAGACGGCAGCGGCCCTCCAGAGTGGAGGCGACCCCCCTGGTGCGGGTCACTCCCCAGCCCGGCCTGGAACTCACGCTGGGACCGGACTTCACCGCACCCCAGTCGGAAGAGGAGTGGACCCGCTTGCTGCGTCAGGTGCGCCGTGCCGTGGACGCCGCAGGGCAGGCCACCAGCGAACGTCAGTAGTGACGCGGGTGACCGCGAGACTGTGTTCCGGGAAGGCGACAATGTCTCCCCTCCAGTTTGTTGACATTATGAATTGTTGACATTAAACTCTGGTCAGCTTCACGGTTTCCCCGGTTCTTCTGGTCCGCCCCTCACCCGCCCCCGGGCTGGTGGTCGTCCTCTTCCCTATCTTCCGGAGTCTGCCATGCACGAACCCCAGTCCCCCACCGCCGCCCCCCGCATCGAACTGCTGCCCCTGAAAGCCGGTCTGCCCGAGGGGCAGGCGGGCGAGGTCACCGTTCTGGCCCGCCTGTATCCGGCCCCGCCTGCAGAGGTGGGCGGCTTCCGTCCGCCGCTGAACCTCGCGCTGGTCATCGACCGCAGCGGCTCCATGAGCGGGCCTCCCCTCGCGATGGCCCGGCGGGCCGTTCAGGTGGCCCTGCAGACCCTGCAGCCGCACGACCGGGTGAGCGTGGTGGCCTTCGACGGTCAGGTGGAGCCCGTGGTGATGCCGCAGCTGGTAAACGATCCGCAGGCGCTGTGCCGCGCGGTCGAGGGCATCACCGCCGGCGGCAGCACCGCCCTGCACGCCGGATGGCTGGAGGGGGCCATGCTCAGCGCACAGTTTCACGATCCCCGGGCCCTGAACCGCGTGCTGCTGCTCAGCGACGGACAGGCCAATGCCGGCGAGACGCGCCCCGAGGTGATCGCCCAGCACGTGCGCGGCCTGAATGCGCGCGGCGTGGGAACGAGTACGGTGGGCCTGGGCCGCAGCTACGACGAGACCCTGCTGCAGGCGATGGCCGACGCCGGCGACGGCAACTACGAACACATCGAGGATGCCGAGGAGCTGCCCGGTTTTTTCCAGACCGAATTGCAGGGCCTGACCCGCACCACCGGGCTCACCGTCAGCCTGGGCGTAGAGCCCAACCCGGCCCTGGGCAGCCTGCGCCAGGAGGTTCTCAACGACCTGCCGAGAAACGACCTGGGACGCTGGCAGCTGCCCAACCTGATCGCGGGTCGGCCGCTGGAGGTGGTGTTCACGGTTCAGATCCCGGCACAGCAGCGGGCGGCCGAACTGGGGGTGACGCGGGTGCGCGTGGCCTGGACGGACCGGGAGGGCCGGCGCCACCGCCTGCGCGCCCAGCTGAACCTGCCGGTCCTCGGAGCGGCGGCCTACGACCGGCTCGCCGAGGATGAGCGCGTGCGGGTGGCCGCCGAACGGCTGCGGGCCGCGCGGGTGCGCGAGCAGGCCGTCGCCTATGCGGTGGCCGGCCAGGTGCAGCTGTCCCGCGAGACGCTGGTCCGGGAGCACCGACGGCTCGCCGCCTTCCAGTCTACCGACCTTGCTCAGGAGGTGGCGGCCCTGAGCGAGCTGGACGCGGACTTCGGGCGTGACGAGCAGCTGGCCCGCAAACGGGCGGCCAGCCAGAGCTACAACACCCGCCGCAGCAAGGACCCGCAGTCCCGCTGAACTGGAGCCCGCTGCGGGCCGCCCTGGCACCGCAGCGCAGCTGATACGGGCCGCCCGGTGGGGTCCAGCCGTTCAGGAGCTTCCGGCCGAACAGGTCGCGACAGAACAGCATCAAATCACCAATACCCCTCACTTCATCAATCCAGCGTGCCGCCGGCGTCCTGTCCTCTGTTGCGGGTGCCGGCGTTCACCGGTCGGCCGGGAGTCCCGCCCACCGGGGAGGGTCGGCTCACAACTGGATCTCGATCCGGTGAAGCTGCCCGTCGTCTACCAGAGGAATGCCGTCCCCATCCAACGGCCGGCCATCGAGCTGACGGTGGGGGGGCTGCCCTGCCCGCGTGTTGATGACGTGCAGGGCGTACTCGCTGCGGCCATAGCGGTAGGTGACCCGGTACTCCGGCCAGTCGTCCGGGATGCACGGTCGCACGCGCAGCGCGGGGCCTTCACGGGTGATGCCCAGCAGACCCTCCAGACCCAGGCGGTACATCCACGCCGCGGACCCGGTGTACCACGACCAGCCGCCCATTCCCACGTGCTGCGGGTTGCTGGAGACGTCGGCGGGCATCACGTAGGGCTCGGTCTGGAAACGGCCCACCCCCCGCGGCGTCCGGGTGTGCGAGATCGGATTGAGCAGCCCGAACAGCCGGTGCGCCCGCCCGGCATCTCCCAGCGCGGCAAACGCCCAGGCGGTCCAGACCGCGGCATGGCTGTACTGGCCGCCGTTCTCTCGGATGCCGGGGGGATAGCCCTGGATGTAGCCGGGATGGTGGCGACTGCGGTCAAAGGGAGGCGTGAGCAGCAGGATCAAGCCGTCCTCCTCACGTACGAGGTACCGGTCGACCGCCTCCATGGCCGTGCGGGCGCGGGCCGGGTCGGCGGCTCCGGACAGCACCGCCCAGGACTGCGAGAGGGCGTCGATGCGACACTCCCGGTTCTGGGCCGAGCCCAGCGGAGTGCCGTCGTCGTAAAACGCGCGCAGGTACCACCCGCCGTCCCAGGCATGCGCCTCGAGGTTGGCGCGCAGCTGCCCGGCCTGTGCCTGAAAGGTGGCCGCACTTGCCGCGTCGCCGCGGGCGCGGCAGATCGGGATCATGCGGATAAGCACCGTATGCAGAAACCAGCCCAGCCACACGCTCTCGCCCTGGCCCCCCGCGCCGACCAGATTCATACCGTCGTTCCAGTCGCCGCCGCCCATCAACGGCAGGCCATGGGGACCAGACGTTCCCGCACGGCGCACCGCCCGCAGCAGGTGCTCGTACAGCGGTGCGGCCGGCCCCGGGCCGAAGGTGTCGTACCGTTCGTGTTCCTGTGGCCCCAGCTCATCGGCGCTCAGGAACGCAACCGACTCGTCCAGAATGGCCGCGTCACCGGTGGCACCCACATACCCGCACGTCACGTACGGCAGCCACAGCAGATCATCCGAGATGCGCGTCCGGACGCCGCGCGAGTGGGGGGGATGCCACCAGTGCAGCACGTCCCCCTGCGTGAACTGATGTGCGGCGGCGAGCAGGATCTGGGCGCGCGCCAGTTCGGGCGCCGCGTGCAGCAGCGCGAGCACATCCTGCAGCTGGTCACGAAAACCGTACGCGCCGCTGGACTGGTACAGCGCCGAGCGTCCCCACACCCGGCACGACAGCGTCTGGTACAGCAGCCAGCCGTTGAGCAGCGTGTCCAGCGCCGGATCCGGTGTCTGCACGGTCACGGCGCCCAGCACCGTCCGCCACGACGCGCGGGCAGCGTTCCAGACCGTCTCCAGCCGCTCGGGATCGCGGTAGGCATCGAGCAGCCGCTCCGCCTCAGCGGCGTCGGCCCCGGCCCCCAGCACAAAGGCCAGATTCTGCTCACCCCCGGCCGGAAGGTCAACGTGGACCTGAAGGGCCGCGCAGGGGTCGCCCCCGGGGTCCACGTTTCCGCGCAGGCCCACCCGCTGCAGGGCCGCCGGCCGGGACAGGTCGCCGTGCCGGCCCAGGAACTCCACACGGTCTGCCGTGACGCCGTGCGGTGTGTGCGTGGACGCCAGGAAGGCCACCTGTGCGGGAACATCGGCGGCCCACGGATTGCGCACCAGCAGGGCCCCCCGCGCGCCGTCATAGTCGGGAATCAGGTGGGGGGCCTGAACGTCGCGCTGGGCACCCAGCACCCACTCGGCGAAGTACGTGGCGGTCAGGCGGCGCCCGCGCGGCTCATCGTTGTGAAGGTGCAGCGCGATCACCTTGACCGGGGCGTCCGGCGCCGCGTACAGCCGCAGCGTCTGGCGCAGGCCGTGGCTGTGGTGCGTGAAGACCGTGTAGCCCCAGCCGTGGCGCACCCGGTAGGGGGCCGGGGCCGGGGCCGGCTGTGGGGTCGGGGACCAGACCTCGGCGGTCTCCTCATCGCGCAGGTACAGCGCCTCACCGGGGCGGTCGCCCACAGGATCGTTGCTCCAGACGGTCAGGCGGTTCTCGCCGCTGTTGCCCGCCCAGCTGAAGCCGCCCCCGGACTCGGAGACCACGAAGCCCCCGCCCGGACTGGCGATCACGTTCACCCACGGGCGCGGCGTTCCGTCGCCCGGACCCAGGTCCAGAACATACTCAGCGCCCCCGGAACCAAAGCCGCCCAGACCGTTCCAGAAATCCAGCGCCTCAGCGGCTCCGGAGCCTTCAGAACCGCCCTGCCCGGGAGGCCGGACCGGCAACAGCGGCGGCAGTTCGGCCGGCTCGGGCCCGGGCCGCAGCTGATGGTCGAGCGAGCCGGCCGCGCTGGACAGCACCACCACGGCGCTGGCACGCAGCAGGCGCCGCTCGGCCTCGCCCAGCGCGTCGGCGCGCAGAACGAATACGCCGCCGCGCCGGCCCAGCCAGGGCTCCGCGCCGCTGTCGGTCACCAGCCGCCCGACGGCCAGGGCCACGTCCTGTCCGTAGCCCTGGTCGCCCACGTTCAGCACGGCCAGATCAATCTGCATGCCGCGCTCGCGCCAGTAGCGGTGCAGCCGCAGCAGCTGCGAGAGCACCTCCAGTTCGGGCGCGGCGTGCACCTCCAGCAGCACGGTGGGCTGGTCGCCGGAAACGCCCAGGGCCCACAGGTCGCGCTGCCCCAGGGTGTTCGCGCGCAGCTCGGCGGCGTCTGCCCGCCACTCGGGACGGGGATACGTCAGCGCCGCGAGCAGCCGCGCCCCCAGCTCGAGTTCCGGCGTGCCGATGCCCGCCGCCCGCAGGGCGCGTCCCGCCGCCGCGTCCCCAGAGACAAAGGCCTCGTCGATGCGCGGCCACGCGGCGAAACGGCGGGCCAGGGCCAGCGCCCCGGCGCGCGTGGCATCGGCCACGGCGGCCCAGGCCAGCGTGACCTCCTCGCCGGGCCGCAGGATAACCTCGGTCTGCAGCGCGGCGACCGGATCAAGGGCCTGGCCCACCGTGCCGGGCAGCGCCCCCGCATCCTGCGCGAGGGCCGCGGGAGCGCGCGGCGTGCCGTGCCGCCCCAGAAAAGCCTTCCGGGAGGCCGTCCAGCTCAGGGCCTGCAGCGGACCGGTGCGGCGCACGAGCAGGTGCCCCCACCACACCGGCGGCTCCCCGGCGCTGCGGGGCCGGCGGCTCAGCAGCAGCGTGCGCTCGTCGGGGCACCACTCGCTCTGCACGAACAGCTTGTTGAAGGCCGGGTGCGCCCGGTCCGCTCCAGGCCCCGAGAGCGCGGCTTCGACCTCGCCGGTAACCCGCAGACGCCGGGTCGTCTGCGTCTCGTTGCGCAGGATCAGGCGCCGCAGCTCGGCGTCCTGGTCGGGGTCGACCGTGACCTCCAGCAGCGACATGACGCCGTGTGCCCGCCGGTGAAAGCGGGCGGCGTGGCCGGAGAACACCGTGTCCTCCTCGTCGGCGCCGCCCCCCACAGGCTGCCGGGCCGGGCTCCAGCACACGCCGGAGTCCAGGTCCTGCAGATACAGCCAGCTGCCCCAGTCCTGCAGCGCCGGATCGGCGCGAAAGCGCGAGAGTTCCAGATCATTCCAGCGGCTACTGCCGCCGCCCGATTCGCTGATCAGAAGGCTGTAGCGGCCGTTTGAGAGCAGGTGCAGCTGGGGGACGGGGCCGCCGGGCGGGGCCGACCACGGGTCCAGCGAAAGGCCCGGCACCTCGCCCGGCGGCGCGCGGCGTTCGTCAAGCTGCAGCCGCTCCAGCGGCACCGAGTACGGCACCTGCTCATACAGCAGCAGCTCGGCCCCCGAGACGCGCGGATCGGCGTGAAAGCGTTCCACCATGGACCGCCGGCCCAGCACGTTGCCCAGGCTGACAAGCGTCATCCCCTGGTGGTGGGCCATGTATGACCGCACGAGGCCGACCCGCACCCCCACCGGCAGGCGGCCCGGCGTGTAGTCGGCCGCCTCGTAGCACCCGTACCGGCCGGTCACTCCGCCCGCCCGCAGCCGCTCCAGATTGCGCAGGGTGGCTGCGGGTTGCCACGGCAGCGCAAGCAGCGAGGCGTAGGGCGCCACCACCAGATCGTCGCCCAGGCCGCGCTGCAACCCCAGGCCCGGCACCCCGAAGGCCCGGTACTGGTAGTTCAGCCCAGCGTCAAAGTGGTAGTAGCCCGATTCCGACACGCCCCACGGCACGCCGTGGTGGCGGCCATGGGCGCGCTGGGTGTCCACCGCCGAGGCGCACGCGACCCCCAGCAGCGTGTGCGGCGGGGTTTTCATCAGCAGGCCGGGCATCAGGTACTCGAAGGCCGTGCCGCTCCACGACAGCAGCACCCGGCGCCCCCCCACGCGGGTCATGGGCCGCGCCAGATGCAGCCAGTGCGCCGGGCCGATCTGCCGCAGGGCGATGGCCAGGAAACTGGCGAGGCGCGACTCGGAGGCCAGCAGGTCGTAGGCGTTGTCGTCGGGGCGCTCCAGATCCGTGCGGTAGCCCAGCCGGAAGACCTGCCGCTGCGCGTCGAACAGGAAGTCCCAGCGCGCCCCCACGATCTCGGCCTCCGCCAGCGCCGCCAGCGCACGCACCTCCTCCAGCCACGCGCGGGTGTGGTCCGCGGCCTCCTGCAGCCCCGAGCGCAGACCGGCGCACCACGCCCGGCCGGCGTCGTCCGCGCCCGCTTCCAGGCCGTCCAGCGCGGCCCATGCCTGCACGTACAGCTCTGGAAGCTCGTGCAGAGGCGGCAGCGTGGGCAGCGCCTCCATTCCGGCCCAGCCAGCGCTGGTCCGCAGCCCGTCCGGCGCCGCCGCGCACGCGCCGAGCCACGGCACGAAACGGTCGCGCTGCTCACGCAGGTTGACCACGTGGTGGCGCAGGCGGTCAATCCAGGTCCCGACCTCCCACAGCGTCTCCTCGTCGGGCGGCGGCTGGGCTTCCTCGGCCAGCTGCAGCACGGCGGCCTCCAGCCGGGCCAGCCGGTCGCCGCACAGATCGGTCAGCAGGGCGCTCCAGGCCCCAGGCCGGGGCACGGCGGCCCGCACGTCCTGTGCGGCCTGAGCACACCATTTCCGCGCCTCCGCTGCGGCCACGCCGGCACGCTCCAGCGCCGCGTGCAGCAGCGCCAGGGTGTCGAGCAGGCCGGTCCAGCGCTGGGCCTGCCACACCGGCTCGGCCGGCAGTTCCAGCAGGCCCTGGCGCACCGCGATCAGGCAGCCGAGCAGGTTGCCGCTGTCCACCGTGGACACGTACGGGGGATGCAGCGGCGCCAGCGTGCGCGTGTCGTACCAGTTGAGCAGGTGCCCGCTGTGGTGTTCCAGGCGGCGCATGCTCTCCAGGGTGGCGCGCAGGCGCAGGGTCAGCTCCAGCGGCCCCAGGTAACCCAGATCGTGCGCGCTGAGGGTCGAGGTCAGCAGCAGGCCGATGTTGGTGGGCGAGGTGCGGTGTGCGCTGACCCCCAGCGGCTGCTCCTGAAAATGATCCGGCGGCAGCCAGTGGTCGTCCGGGCCGACGAAGCGCTCGAAGAACAGCCAGGTGCGCCGGGCCAGCCCGCGCAGCTCGGCCCGCTGCGGCTCCGTGAGACTCGCCCGCCCGTGTCCGGGCGCGCGGCTGAGCCACCACGCCAGATGCGGCGAGCCGAACCACGCCAGCAGCAGCGGCGCGGCGAGGATCAGGGGGGGACGCAGCAGCCCCGCCGCCAGCGCGGCCATCAGGGCGGCGGCCAGCGCGGGGGCCCCCCACATCTCGGCCCAGACCCAGCCGCTGCCCACGCGGCGGTCCAGCGAACGCGATACCCGCGCGGCCGCGGTCCACTCCAGCCGCCGGCGGCCGGTCACGAACGTGCGCCCCAGGGCCCGGCCCACCGCGCCCAGCACCACCCCGCTGTGGTGCGGCAAGAAGACCAGCACCAGCAGCAACCGCTGGCCCTCCTCGACCAGGGCCGTGAGCAGCTGCTCGCTGGAGCGCACCCGCACGCTGCCCAGCAGTCCGCTGACCCCGCTGGCGGCCAGCGGCGTGGCCAGCGCGAGCAGGGCCAGCAGCGTCCACGGCAGCGGCGGCCCGATGGCGCCGCTCCAGGCCAGGACAAGCAGTCCGAGCACGCCGGGCAGATGCAGGCTGCGCAGCAGGTTGTGCGCGATCTTCCAGCGGCCCAGTCCCCTGATCCCTGGCCCGCCGTCGGCCGCGCCGCGCCGGACCAGCCACCCGAGCAGCTGCCAGTCGCCCCGCACCCAGCGCTCGAGTCGCCGCGTAAAGGCCAGGTAGTGGCTGGGCGAGGCCTCGATCAGCACGCTGTCGCTGACCCAGCCCACCCGGCCCAGCGCTCCCTCGAGCAGGTCGTGGCTGAGCACCTGATCGTCCGGGATCTGCCCGCGCACGCTGCGGTCAAAGGCCGCCAGATCGTACAGGCCCTTGCCGGCGAAGATCCCGTCCCCGAACAGGTCCTGGTACGCCTCGGAGACCGCCTGGGAGTACAGGTCGAGCCCGCGCCCGCCACTCAACGCGCGGGCATACGCCGAGTCCCGGGCGCTGACCGGATGGGTCTCCAGGCGCGGCTGCAACACCGTGAAGCCTGTTTCCAGCCGGCCCGCCGCGTTCCAGCGCGGCCGGTTCAGGGGATGATCGAAGGTCGCCACCAGCGCCCGCACGCTGCCCGGTTGCAGCTCCGTGTCGGCGTCGAGCGTCAGCACGTACCGCACCCCCTCCAGACCCGGGGGCCGCTGGGCCGGCACGGTAAACGCCGTGTTCTCGCCGCACAGCAGCAGCCGGTTCAGCGCCATCAATTTGCCGCGCTTGCGCTCCCAGCCCATCCAGCAACCCTCGCGCGGGTTGTGGAGGCGGGGCCGGTGGAACAGGAAGAACACCTCCTCGCCGTACCGGTCATTCAGCGCCGCAATGCCCGCCTGGGTGCGGGCGAGCAGCGCCGCGTCGCCGGGCATGACCTCCTGCGGCGCGTCCGTGAAGTCGGAGAGCAGCGCGAAGCGGACCCGCCGGTCCCCGTTGCCCAGATGGTGGCGTTCCAGGGTCTGCAGCAGGGCGTCCAGTTCACCGGTGTCCGTCAGCAGGCACGGCACCGCCACCAGTGTCTCGCTGCCCGCCGGTACGGGCCCCGAGCGGTCCATCTTGGGCAGCACGCGGGGCGGCACCAATGAGGTGAGCGCCCAGTTCAGCAGCGTCGCGGCGTTGACCAGGGCCGGCGCAAAGGCGAGCGCAAGCAACGCAGCCAGCGCCCACGGCGCAGCCCCGGTACGCAGTCCGGCGGCCAGCAGTCCGCCTAGGGTCACGGCCCCCAGCACGCCCAGTGCGGCGAAGTACAGGCCCAGCCGGGCGCGGCCCACGGCGCGGCGCAGCCGGGTCCAGCCCCCCGGTCGGTCCCCCAGCACCCGTTCCAGCGCGGCCCGGCCGCCGGCAATCAGAACATGACCGACATGATTCGGCGCGTCCGCCGCTCCCGGCACGCCCGACGCCACGAGGGCCACGGCGGCCCGGGCGACCTCGGCCTCGGGCCGGCCGCAGGTCCGCGCCAGCTCCTCGACCGCGCGCCGGTAGCGGTCACGGGTGGCAAAGTCCATGCGCGGATACACCCCGGCCGGATCCAGCCTCAGCTCCGCCTCGACCACGCTGATCTGCTCGGCAAAGGACCGCCAGTCCTGACCGGCCAGGGCCCGCAGCGTCCGCACCGCCTGCGCCACGCCCTCGTCCCGGCCGGCCGCATCCGGGCCGCCGGCCGCCGTGACCAGCCGCTCCAGGGTATCCAGCCGCAGGAAGGCCGGCAGCGCCCAGACCTCGCCCAGCGTCAACGGCTGCCCGCGCTGATAGGCGGTCACAAAGCGCGCCGCCGGGAAGGACTCGAAGCTGTCGTCCAGGGCCTCCAGCAGTGCCTGGGCCAGCGCCTGCACACGCCGCGCGCCGCCGCGGAGCTGCGGCAGCTCACGCACGAAGCCGGGCGGCAGGTCGCGCCGGGTCTGGCGCAGCGCCACCTCGGCCACATGCGCGTTGTCGAGCAGCCATTCGTCGGCCGGCCGCAGCTCCGGCCCATGCCGGCGGCCCGACCGGACCACTTGACGGTCCAGGTGCTTCCCGGCTGCGCGCAGCTGCGTATGCAACCCGCTCCAGACGGCCCGGCCGGCCACGGTGACCTCCGCGTGGGCCGCGGCGAGGGCAGCGGCCCGCTTTTCCAGGTGGCGGCCCCCCGCTCCGGCCCCGTTTGCCGCGACCTCCGCTGCGTTCATCTCAATGCCCGGCGGGCGGGCGCGTGTCCTGCGCCGCCCCCGCGCCGATCTCGTGCGGGCTCAGGTCCTGCACGATCAGAACCGGCACCTCCGCATAGGTCAGCAGGTTCAGGGCGGCGCTGCCGTAGGGCCAGCGCCGCAGGCCCGAGTGGCCGTGGGCGCTCATCACGACCAGACCGATTTCCTCACGCGCAATCAGGTCGTGCAGCGCCTCCACCACATGGTGGCTGTCCAGCAGGAGCGTATCAAAGAGATCCTCGGCAGCGGAGTGCGCGGCCGTGTCCTCCAGGTAGCGCTCCATGGCCGAGCGGTTCAGGGCGCTCAGCTGCTGGACCAGGTCCTGTTCATGCGGCGTGTGCGGCACGTGGCGGGGCAGCTCCGGCACCGTCAGGATGTGGGCGAGCACCACTGGTGTGCCGCGCGCCTGCGCGACCAGCCGCGCGACCGGCAGGGCGTGCTCCGCGCGGGACGAGCCGTCCAGCGGCACCAGCACCGGGCCGGGCCGGTCGTGCCCGCCGGGCCGCACCAGCAGCACCGAAACGTGGGCCAGCAGCAGCAGCTTGCCCGCCTGCCCCCCCAGGCACCAGAGGCCCGGTCCACCCTGGCCGTGGCTGCACAGCACCAGCAGGTCGGCGCCCTGCTCACGCAGACAGGCCAGGATCTGAACGGCGGGGTCACCCACCATCACCTCGGTTTCCACAGCCACGCCCCGGGCCCTGAACCCGGCGGCGAGGTGGGCCAGATGGGCCCGCGCCTGAGCCCCGTGCAGCGCCGTCTGCAGCGGATCGTGTGCCTGCACCTCACCCGCCACGCACTCGGCCTCGATCACCCGCAGCAGCGTCACCCGCGCCCCAAAGGCGGCGGCCAGCGTCACCGCGGCGTCCAGCGCCGACTCGGAGAGCGGGGACGGGTCCAGGGGCACCAGAATGTGCCTGAACAGGTGCTGCATATGACCTCCTGACCTGGACAGCGGCTTCAGCGAACGGACCGGACCCGATGGTTGCTCCGGTCCATTACGGGGCCATTACGGGCTGAGGGTCGGCAGAGGGCCGGCGCCTCACCTGCCGCAGCGCGCGGTCACCCCGGCGGTCCAGGGCGACCCTGGGCTGGCAGCGCCCGCGTCAGCCGGGGTCGCCAACGACACGCTGGCTGAAGGCCACGCCGGCCCCCAACAGCAGCAGGGCGGCCGACGCTCCCAGGCCCAACCGCAGGCCGCCCGCCCCGCTGTCGGCCAACGCTCCGGTCAGCAGCGGTCCCAGGCTCTGAAATGCCGCGAAGGTCACGGTGTAGGTCGCCACCCCCGCCCCCCACACTGCCGCGGGCAGGCTCTGGCGCACCAGCGTGGTGGTCGAGGCCACCACCGAGAGCGCCGTCAACCCGAACAGCACTGCCGAGAGCGCCGCGACCCAGGGAGCCGTCGACACGACGGGCAGCGCCGCACCCGTGCCCATCAGCAGCATCAGGAGGCCCATGCTGCGCCCACCCCAGCGCCTGGACAGCAGGCGGCTCCACACCAGGGGGGCAAGCACCCCAGAGAGCCCCAGCAGCGCCCAGAACAGCGTGACCAGCGGGGTACCCGCCCCCTGACTGCGCAGGTAACTCACCGAGAAGGTGGTGTACGCCACGTAGCCCAGTCCGGCGCAGGCGTACGCGAGCAGCGACCTGAGCAGGGGCCGCAGCTGGGCCACCGGCAGGGCGGCGCTGCCCTGCACGCGGGCGGCCGTGTGGCGCGCGGCGGTCCAGGCCACGCCCAGGCCCAGCAGCGACACCAGCCCCAGGCCCAGCCAGCCGGCCCGCCACCCATCGGCCCCCGTATGGGCGAGCAGGGGCGGCAGCCCCAGCCCGGTCAGCAGGATTCCCAGGCCCGCTCCGGCGTAGAACAGTCCGAGGACCGCGCCCGCCCGCCGGTCCGGCGCGGCGGAGGCCACCTGGGCCACCAGCAGGCCGCCCGAGGTGAAGGTCACGGCTCCGCCCAGACCCGTCAGGAACCGCATCGCCAGCAGCCAGCGCAAATCACCGCTGAGCGCCGTCAGGACCAGCGTCACGCCAGTGCCGAGCAAAGAGGCCAGGAAGGCGGCGCGCGCACCGGCCCGCCGCATCACCAGCGGAGCCACAACCGCCCCGAACAGGTAGCCCAGCCCGTTGGCGGTGTTCATCGCTCCGGCCTGGGTGTAACTCCAGTGCAGGGCCGTCTGCATGGGCGGCAGCAGCAGCGCGTAGGCGAAGCGCCCGAAGCCCAGCGCGACCACGGGGCCAACAGCCAGTCCGGCGGCGGTCAGAAGCGGCGCGCGCGAGGACACGCGGGAGGGCTGGTCTGAGGCCGAGGTCATGTCAGGCCCTGCCGGCGCGGGAGGCCTGAATGGAGCGGGTCAGGGGGAACACCCGGCCAGCATAGCCCCACCTGCCGGCGGGCCCCGGAAGACGGCCCGCCGGGCTGGACGTTGGGGCCGGATTACCGCTGCGGGGTTTCCGGCGAGGCGCGGCGGGACCGGGCCGCGACGTTGGCGGCCACTGCCGCCCGAATCAAATCCAGAAAAGCAGCTTCGTCGAGGGAGTCTCCCTCGTGGAGGTCGATGGCGCGGCGCGTGTTTCCCGTGAGGCTGGCGTTGAACAGCCGTCCGGGGTCCGGAAGGGCGGCGCCCCGGAAGAAGGTGAGTTTCACGGCCTGCCGGTAAGTCTCTCCTGTACAGATGCCGCCTTCATACGACCACACCGGTGTCCCGGGGGACGACGGTTTCTGCCATTTCCATTCCTCCTGTACGCCCGGGGCCGCCTCGTGAATCAACCGGCGAATCCGGGCGAGCGTTTCGCCCCGCCAGTCTCCCAGCTCCTCAATTCGCCGCGTGATGTGCTGTGAGGCCGCCGCGCTGTCCGGGTCACGTTGCGTCGTCATGGAGTCTCCTGTCCGCGGGGGGAGGCTCAGGCTTTGCCGGTCAGGGACACCCCCTGCCGGGCACCGGCGGCCCCAAGCCAGGTCTGCCCGCGTCTGTCAAAGTATGCCCTGAACGGGGGCTGGGCAGCGCGGTTCAGAGGAAGCAGATCAGGGGTGGCCCCGCAACGCGAAGATCAGGACCACGGCCAGCACGTAAACCGCCGCTATGCCCGCCGTGTCCCAGGCCAGGACCAGTTGCTTTTTCAGGGCCTGATACGTCAGCCCGGTCAGCAGCAGGGCATTCATGATCAGCACGGCCAGCACGGAAATCAGGTGGCTGCCTTCCGAAACACTGGTCAGCAGGGGGCCGCCGGTAAAGAACACGTCATCCAGGGCCAGGACCAGCATGTTGAACAGGTTGCTTCCCAGAATGTTGCCGATGGCGAGGTCCAGTGCGCCGATCCGCACGGCGGCCAGGGACACCGCCACCTCGGGCAGCGACGTGGTGATGGCGATCAGCAGGTTGCCGACCAGCGCCTGGCCCAGCCCGGTTTCCTGCGCAATCTGCGCCCCGATGCCGGGCAGGGTCACGGCGGCGGCCACCACGACGGTGGCCGCGACCACGTAACGCCGCACGGCGCTGGCCAGCGGAATGTGGGCGTAGCGCAGCTTGACGGCCACCTCGCTGGCCTGCCGGACCTGACGGCGGCGCTCGAACAGAAAGATCAACCGCATGGCGAGCAGGTACAGGCCGATCAGCACCGGGGTCATCACCCCGACCCAGCCGACAGACGGTAGGGGGGCGAGCAGGCCCAGCCCCACCAGACCGACCAGCAGCATGCCCAGACCAATGGACAGCGCATGGCCCTGGTGGGCACGTGCCGAGAGAGGAACCCGTCCGCCCAGCATGTCCAGCATGGACAGGATCAGCAGGTTAAACATGCTGCTGCCCAGCACGTCGCCCAGGGCGAGGTCCGGCAGGTCCTGAACGGCGGCGCTCGCCCCGGTGAACAGCTCGGGCAGGCTGGTGGTGGCGGCCACCAGGATCAGGCCCGTCCAGGTGCGGCCCATCCCGGTCTTCTCGGCCAGCATGTCGCCGGTGCGGGCCAGCACCGTTCCCGCCGCCACCGTGATCCCGGCCACCAGCAAAAACGCCAGCCAGATCATGCCCGGACCCCGCGGCGGCGGATCAGCCATTTCTCCAGCTCGACCGCCCAGAAGGCCACCGAGGACAGCAGCACGGCCAGCCCGAGGTCGGGCGCCGCCAGGGGACGCGTGTGAAACACGGCCTGCAGGGGCGGCAGATACGTCACGGCGAGTTGCAGCGCCACCGTGAGCATGACCGCCCCGGTAAGGGCCATGTTCGAGCCCAGCCCCTGGCGGAACAGCGACTCCCGGCTGGAGCGGACCGCCAGGACATGGGCCATCTGCGAGAAGGTGAGGGTGGTAAACACCATGGTCTGCCACGTGTCCAGACCGGCCCGCCAGTAGACATGGCCCACCCCCAGCGAGAGAGACCCGATCAGCAGCCCCACCCAGACGATGTGGCGGCCCACCCCACCGCCGAACAGGCTGGCGTCCGGCGCAAGGGGCGCGCGGCGCATGATGCCCGTCTCGGCCCGCTCAGTTCCCAGGGCCAGACCCGGCAATCCGTCTGTGAGCAGGTTGATCCACAGGATCTGAAGGGGCAGCAGCGGCAACGGCATGCCCAGCAGTGGCCCCACCAGCAGCGGCCAGATCTCGGCCAGGTTGCCTGCCAGCGCGAACTTCACAAATTTGCGGATGTTGTCGAAGATGACCCGGCCTTCCTTCACGGCCTGGACGATGGTGGAGAAGTTGTCGTCGAGCAGCACCATGGAGGCGGCCTCCTTGGCGACGTCGGTGCCGCCCACGCCCATCGCCACGCCGATGTCGGCCTGCTTCAGGGCGGGCGCGTCGTTCACGCCGTCCCCGGTCATGGCGACGAGCTCGCCGCGCGCCTGCAACGCCCGCACGATGCGGGTCTTGTGGTGCGGCGAAACGCGGGCATACACCGAGACGCTTCCCAGCCGGGCGGCCAGGTCTGCGGGCTCAAGATCATCGATCACCGAGCCCACCAGCAGGGACCCCTCCGGCGCGTCACGGCGCACGATGCCCAGGTCACGGGCGATTTCCAGCGCGGTCAGCGGGTGGTCGCCGGTGATCATGACCGGACGGATGCCGGCCTGCACACAGGTGGCGATGGCCTCCCGCACTCCCGGACGTGGGGGATCAATCAGCCCGAACAGTCCCACGAATGTCAGGTCGCTCTCCAGCTCCTCCGGCCAGACATCCAGCGGACGGCACGCCACCCCCAGAACGCGCATCTGGCGCGCCGCCAGTCGGTCGTGCATGGCGAGGATGCGTGTCTGCCACGCGGCCGTCAGGGGTTCAACACCGTTTCCCGAGAGCACCCGTGTGCACACGGTGAGCAGGCTGTCGGCCGCCCCCTTGGTCAGGGTCAGATACGGAGCGGCCGGCAGAGGCCAGTCGCCGGGAAGGGAGCCGCGGACCTGATGCAGGGTCGTCATGCGCCGGCGCCCCGCATCGAAGGGCCGCTCGGCGACGCGGGGCAGCGTGTCCCGCAGGGCCGCCTGATCCAGACCCAGCCGGGCCGCCGCGACGACCAGGGCGGCCTCGGTGGGTTCGCCCACCGCCTGCCATTCCCCGGACGCACCGCCAGACTCCAGCATCAGCTCGGCGTCGCTGCACAGGGCCCCACCGGTCAGGACCGGCAGCAGCGCCGCCGGCAGGGCAGCCGCTCCCGGCGCTCCGGACCAGCGGCGTTTGCGCAGGTCTTCCATCTCCAGGTGCCCGTCGGCGAGATCCAGCGCGCTGACGGTCATGCGGTTCTGGGTCAGGGTTCCGGTCTTGTCCGAGCAGATCACCGTGACCGACCCCAGGGTCTCCACGGCGGGCAGCTTGCGGATCAGGGCGCGCCGACGCAGCATCCGCCGCGCTCCCAGCGCCAGGGTGATGGTGGCCATGGCCGGCAGACCTTCGGGGACGACGGCGACGGCCAGGGCCAGAGCGGTCAGCAACAGGGTCCGGGGATCGTCGCCGCGCAGCAGGCCCAGACCGTAGACCACCGCGACCAGCACCAGGGCGGCCAGGGTCAGGCTGCGGCCCAGCCGGGCCAGACGGCGCTGCAGGGGCGTGGACGGCCGCACGGCCTGCTGAAGGGCCCCGGCCAGACGGCCCAGTTCGCTGTGCATGCCGGTGGCGGTCACGACCATCACGCCGCGCCCGGCGCTCACGGCGGTGCCCAGGTACGCCATGTTGACGCGCTCGGCCAGGGCTGCCCCGGCCTCCAGGGTGCAGTCGGTCTTGACGACGGGCAGGGACTCGCCGGTCAGGGCCGCCTCCTGGATCTGAAGGCTGGCCCCCTCGATCACGCGGCCATCGGCGGGCACCAGATTGCCGGCTTCCAGCAGCGCGAGGTCGCCGGGCACCAGCAGACTGGCCGGAAGTTCGCGGGTCTGTCCACTCCGGCGCACCCGCACCACCGGCACGGCCAGCTCGCGCAGCGCCGCCACCGCCCGCTCGGCGCGGTATTCCTGCGCGAAGCCCAGCGTGGCGTTCAGCACCACGATCACCAGAATCGCCACCGCCTCGATGCGTTCTCCCAGAACCAGGGAGACGGCGGCGGCGGCCAGCAGCAGCACCACCAGGGTGTCCGTAAACTGCCCGGCCAGAATGCGCCAGGGGGACGTGACTTCCGCGTCTGCCAGGGCGTTGGGTCCGTGTCGTTCCAGACGTTCGGCGGCCAGGGTCTCATCCAGCCCGAACCCGGCAATACTGCCGAAGAACCCGAGCACCTCGTCGGCCTCCATCGTGTGCCAGGGGGGAGGGCTGACCGGCCGGGGCTCCAGGCGTGGGGTACTCATGCTCGCGTGGCAAAAGGCGCGGTCAAGGAGCGCACCCAGCCGCCACAGAACCTGCTCCCGTCACCTTCCGGGAAGGACCGGTGGTGGCTGGCCGGAGCTGGTCGCACCGCCGTAGGGCACAGGGGGATACAGGAGCTGCGGTCCGCGCCCCCGGCGGACCGCGTGGCGTCGGCCTGACCGCTCAGGGCGCTGTGTCCGTCCAGCCGGGTCCTGACATACAGGGTGTCCACGTAAACTCCTTGACGGCCCACGCGGGGCAGCGTTGTGGTGGAAGAGACGGCCACATCCCGTGGCCCGTTGGATATTCATTTTTGAGGATCGTGCCGCAGGATTACCGCTGCATTACCGGCGGGTCGCTGGCCCCGCTCCCCGACTGTACCCCTTGCCGCGGAAAACATCCGGTCTGGCCGCTCGTGCAGGCACATTCACCGGCCCGCGTGGTGACCTGCGCGCCCTAGGAGCGCGGAGGGCCGTAATCCCGTGGTAATGCGGGCGCCTCAGGCTCCCTGCATGAGCGCCGCCGATCATGCCCGCCACGCCGCACCCCTGAGCGGCGCGGCCTCCACCGGACGGCTGAAGGTGCTGGCCTTTGACTACGACGGCACCCTGACCGAGGGCGAACACCTGCACCCAGACACCCGCGCGGCCCTGCGCAGCGCCCAGGCGGCCGGACATGTCCTGGTTCTGGTCACCGGGCGGATTCTGGAGCGGCTGCCGGAGGACATCCGGCACGGCGACCTGTTTGCGGCCATCGTTGCCGAGAACGGAGCCGCCGTGTCGTTTGCGGGCCGCATGGCGGTGGCCCTGCCGTTTGGCCGCCTGAATCCAGAGCTGCTGGCCGCCCTCGTCAACCGGGAAGTTCCCCACGAACGCGGCCTCGCGCTGTTCGCGACCCGGGTGCCGCATGATCGGGCGGTCGAGGAGGTGCTGCGGGCGGCGGGTGGCGGCGCGTCGGTGGAGTACAACAAGGGCGCGGTGATGGTGTTGCCTCCCGGGGCCACCAAGGGAGCGGGGCTGCAGTACGCGCTGCACGAGCTGGGCTACAGCCTGCGCAACACCCTGGCCTGTGGCGACGCCGAAAACGACCGCAGCATGTTCACCATGTGTGAGCTGGCGGTGGCGGTGGGCAACGTCAGTCCCTCGGTCAAAGCGGTGGCCGATCTGGTGTTGCCGTGGCCGAACGGTAAGGGGGTCCGGCACCTGATTGACCGCCTGCTCAGCGGCACGCTGGACTCCCGGACACCCCACCGGCCCGAGCGGCAGATGGTGCTGGGACACAACGACGCCGGGGAACCGGTGGGGGTGCCCTGCGCCGCGCTGCTGGACGGCAATCTGGCCGTGCTGGGAGCCAGCCGCAGCGGCAAGTCGTGGCTGGCAGGACTCCTCACCGAACAGCTGTGCGCCCTGGGTTATCAGGTCTGCGTGATCGACCCGGAAGGCGACTACCGCACGCTGCGTGCGCTGCCGCACATGCTGGTGCTGGGCGGCCCGGAAGGCCACCTGCCCGAGGTGTCTCAGATCATCACCATTCTGGAATATGCGGGCGTCAGTCTGGTGCTGGATTTCTCGCTGTACAGCGTGGCGGCGCGCAACACCTACACCGCCTCCCTGTTGCGTGCCCTGCGCGCCCTGCGGGCACAGCGGGGTCGACCCCACTGGATTTTGCTCGACGAACTCCAGAACCTGTGCACGCCCGACGCAGGCGCCCTGACCCGCAACCTGGAACGCTGCCTGCGCCAGGGAGGAGTGGCCTTCGTGGCCTACCGCGCCGGTCAGTTGCCCGCGTCGGTGCTGCAAAAGGTCAGGTCCTGGCTGCTGACCACCACCCAGCTCCCCGAAGACCTGGACGCGGTGGGCACCCTGCTTGCCGGACAGGGCCACGACGCAGTCAGGGCGCTGGCGCTGCTGCCCGGACTGGCCCGTGGCGAGGCGGCCCTCTTTTCCCCGGCTCCCGGAGATGAAGGCAGCCCCCAGGGCCAGAGGTTCCAGGCCAGCCCCCGCGTGAGCCTGCACGTGCGCCACCTCCACAAGTATCTGCTGGCCCCTCTGCCCCCGGAAAGACGCTTCTATTTCCGGGATGCCGGGGGCACGGCCCACGGTCAGGCGGCGTCGCTGTGGGAGTTCCGGGAACGCCTGAACGGGGTGCCGCCAGAGTCGCTGGCCTACCACCTGACCCGCGGCGATTTCGAGGCGTGGCTGCGCACCGTGATTCACGATGAGCCGCTGGCCCGGCAGATGCACAAACTCGCTCACCTGAACCCCACAGGGGACGAGTTGCGGACCCGATTGACCGAAAGCGTTCAGGAACGCTATGCCGAGCTGGAGCGGTTGACCTGACGGCGAACGGTTCCGCCCCCGCCGCCTCACGGTTCGGTGGCACCCTGGACAGGCCACCCAACGCCCGGTCGCCGATTGCTACCGCAGTCTGGAGACGGGCGAGGTGGCCCTCTCCCCGGTCTCAAAACGGTCACTCAGCGCAGCGCCGAGAGCAGGAAGGCGTAGACATCGGCCTTCTCCTCCATGATCAGCCGGGTGGGTTTGCCCGCTCCGTGCCCTGCCTGTGTCTGCACCCGCAGCAGCACGGGCGCCTCACCCTGCTGAACGTGTTGCAGCTCGGCGGCGAATTTGTAGCTGTGGGCTGGGACCACCCGGTCGTCGTGGTCCCCGGTGGTGAGCAGCGTGGGCGGGTAGGCCCGCCGGGTCAGGTTGTGCAGGGGGCTGTAGGCGCGCAGCACGGCAAAGTCCTGCGGGTCCTCGCTGCGGCCGTAGTCGCTGGCCCAGGCCCAGCCGATCGTGAAGTGCTGAAAGCGCAGCATGTCCAGCACGCCGACGTGCGCCACCGCCGCGCCGATCAGGTCGGGCGACTGCGTGAGCGTGGCGCCGACCAGCAGGCCACCGTTGCTGCCGCCCTCAATGCCCAGATGCCGGGGCGAGGTGTACCCGCGCCCGGCGAGAAAGCGGGCGCAGGCCGCGAAGTCATCGAAGACGTTCTGCTTGCCCGCTCCCCTGCCAGCGCGGTGCCAGCGTTCGCCGTATTCGCCGCCGCCGCGCAGGTTGGCCACCGCCAGCACCCCACCCGCTTCCAGCCACGCCACGCGCGAGACGTCGAAGGCGGGCGTCAGGCTGATGTCGAAGCCGCCGTAGCCGTACAGCAGCGTGGGATGTGAGCCGTCCAGCACCAGGTCCCGCCGCGCCACGATGAACATGGGCACCCGCGTGCCGTCGCGGCTCGTCGCGAACTCCTGGCGCACCTCGTAGCCGCCCAGGTTGACGGCCAGAGCCGGCGTCCACAGCGCCGTGAGCGACCCGCTCGCCGCGTCGAGCCGGAATCCGGTGGCCGGGGTCAAGAACCCGGTGAAGGTCAGGAATACCTCGTGCCGGTCAGCGTGACCGTGCAGGGCCTCCACCGTGCCGAGTCCGGGCAGGGGCACCGGGCGGGGATTGCCGCCGCGCCGGTCCACCAGCGTCAAGCGGCTGGAGGCGTCCTCCAGGGTGTGCAGCACGAATCCGCCGGCGACCATCCGGACGCCGAGCAGGCGGCTGTGGCCCTCGGGCACCACCTCCTGCCACTCGCCCGTTTCCAGGTCATATGACATCAGGCAGCCCAGGGGGGCGTGGTTATCGGTCAGGAAATAGAACAGCGGGCCGGCGCTCCCGACCAGTTGAAAGCCCGACCGGAACTCGCCCACCACTTCCCGGAAGGCGCCCCGGTCCTCCAGCGGCCGGATCCAGATCAGGTTCTGGCGGGCCGTGCCCTTCCAGACGTTGACGACCAGCCACCGACCGTCCTCGGTGACGGCCGTGCCAAAACCCCACTCGGGCTCATCGGGGCGCTCCACGATCAGTTCGTCGGCGTCCTGGGGGGTCCCCAGGCGGTGCAGCCACAGGCGCTGGTGCCGGTTCGCGCCGCTGAGCCTGTGCCCGTCCTCCGGATGGTCGTAGCGGGCGTAGAAGAAGCCGCTGCCGTCAGGAAGCCAGCTCACTCCGCTGAATTTGCTGTCCGGCAGCACATCGGGCAGATCCTCACCGCTGGCCACGTCGCGCACCCGCCACTCCTGCCAGTCGCTGCCGCCCTGCGAGACGGCGTAGGCCAGCCGGGTCGCGTCCCGGTTGACCGCCAGGCCGCTCAGCGAGACCGTGCCGTCCTCCGACAGGGTATTGGGATCGAGCAGCGCCCGTCCCTCCGCGTCCGGGGCGTCCATGGTGTACAGCACGAACTGGTTTTGCAGGCCGCTGTTGCGCAGCTGGAAAAATGCCTTTCCCTCCTGCCACACCGCGCCCCGCCGGGGAAAATTCCAGAGTTCGCCCAGGCGCTCCAGCAGCGCCGTCCGCTGCGGCAGGGCGTCCAGCACGCGGCGGGTCCGGGCGTTCTGGGCCTCGACGAAAGCCCGGGTGTCCGGGTGGCCGGCGTCTTCGAGCCAGCGGTAGGGATCGGCGATGACCTCGCCGTGGTACGTGTCGGTGTGGTCGCTGCGGCAGGCGGCGGACAGGGTGGGAGGCGGAGACAAGACCATGCGCCAGCGTATGCCAACACCACGCCCGGGACGGCCGCACACCTTCATCCAGACCTGCGGCCTGCCCTGGGCCCGGCGGCCGTGACCGCCGAAATGCCCGCTTCCCCGCTGAAGACTGGAACCCGCGCCTCTGGCCCGCCCAGCCCGCTTTACAGCTCCTTAACACCACTCCCCCAGTCTGGGGACATGCGAAACGCCGTGCTGCTCCTGACCCTGTTCCTCACGCCCCTGGCCCACGCCCAGACCTCCATGCCCGGCATGCACCACGGAGCTCCCGCACATCACGGAACCACCACGAACGGTGGTCTGGAACCCCTGAAGGGCAAGGCCTTTGACCGCGCTTTCCTGTCCATGATGATCGTTCATCACCAGGGCGCACTGGACATGAGCAGGGCCGTGCTGAACAACGTCAAGGACCCCCAGGTCAAAAAGTGGACGGCCGACATCATCCGCGTCCAGCAAAAGGAACTCGGCGTGATGAACACCTGGCTGGGGACCCTGGGCGGCGTGGATAAGGGCGCGCAAACGGGCATGCACACTGAAATGAAAGGCATGATGACCGCCCTGAAAGCCAACAAGGACAGCGACCGCGCCCTGGTCGAAGGCATGCTGCCCCATCATGCCAGCGCCGTCGACATGGCGAACCTGGCCCTGCAGCGCAGCAGCGACGCGCGGGTGCTGGGCCTGGCCCGCGACATCATCCGCACCCAGGCCGACGAGATGTACGCTTATCGCCAGTGGCTGATCAAACGCGGACTTTAAAAGCCGGAGTGCCCAGGAGGCCGCGTTGGCCCGCGTCCTGATCGTGGACGATGACCCGGCGATCCTCGAGATCCTGCACGCCTACCTGAGCGGCGAGGGCCACGAGGTTCTGCAGGCGGCAGACGGTCATCACGCCCGCGGCCTGCTGGCGCGCGTCGATCTGGCCGTGCTGGACTGGATGCTGCCGGGGGTCAGCGGGCTGGACCTGGCCCGCGAGGCGCGCGGCGCCGGGCTGACCCTGCCCCTGTTGATGCTCACCGCCCGCGGCGAGGAGGAGGACAAGCTGCGCGGCCTGGACCTGGGCGTGGACGACTACGTGGTCAAGCCCTTCAGTCCGCGCGAGGTGGTGGCCCGGGTACGCGCCCTGCTGCGCCGGGCCGGGGTGCGCCACGAGGTCCGCAGCGGTGAGCTGTTTCTGGACCTGCGCGCCCGCCGCGCCGCCCTGGCCGGTCAGGGCTTGGAGCTGTCCAAGCTGGAATACGACCTGCTGAGCACCTTCGCGCAGCACCCCGGACTGGTCTGGACCCGCGAACGGCTGCTGGAACGGGTCTGGGGCCATGACTTTCCCAGCACTGCGCGGGTGGTGGACGTGCACGTCACGGCGCTGCGCCGCAAGCTGGGCGACGACGCCGACGCTCCGCGCTACATCGAGACCGTGCGCGGGGTGGGCTACCGTTTCCGGGAGGAACAGGGCGCGGGAGAAGGCGAGTGAGCCTCTATGCCCGGCTGTTCCTGTCACACCTGCTGGTGATCTGCGTGGCCCTGGGCGCCGTGCTGCTGATCAGCGAGCTGCTGGCCCCGGCCTTCATCCGCCACCACGTCAGCCAGATGGTCACCCTGATCGGCCCGGACGGGGGGTCCCTGCGCCCGGACCTGGAGAGCGGCGTGCGGCGCACCCTGAACGCGGCGCTGCTGGCCTCCCTGCCGCTGGCGCTGGTGGTGGCGGCCCTGACCGCCCTGTTTCCGGCGCGGCGGGTGGTGAAATCGGTGGAGCTGCTGCGCGACGGCAGCCACGCCATCGCCACTGGAGACTACGGTCAGCGGCTGCCGGAGGAGGGCCATGACGAGCTGACCGATGTGGCGCGGCACTTTAACCGCATGGCCGCCGCCCTGCAAACCGTGGAACAGGGCCGGGTGGAACTGATCTCCAACGTGGCCCATGAGCTGCGCACGCCCCTGTCCGCCCTGCGGGGTTACGCCGAGGCCATGAAGGACGGCGTCATGACCCCGGAGGCCGTTTCCGGGGCCATTCTGCGCGAAACGGCGGCCATGGAACGGCTGGCCCAGGACCTCAGCGTGGTCTCGCGGGTGGAAGCGGGCGCCGTGGACCTGCATCCCGGCGACTTTACCCCCGCTACCCTGATCGCCGACGCCTTCGAACGTTTTGTGGGGGCGTACGAGGAACGCGGCGTGGCGCTGGTCCGCTCGGAGGGCGTGGGGCTGCCCCCCGTCACTGCAGACTTTGAGCGGGCTTCCCAGATTCTCGCCAACCTGCTGAGCAATGCCCTGCGGCACACCCCCCGTGGGGGCCGGGTAACGCTGGGCACCGGGCGCTGTGGCGGTGACGTGAGCTTCACGGTGGCAGATACCGGCACCGGCATTACCCCGGAACATCTGGAGCGCATCTTCGAGCGTTTCTACCGGGTGGACCCCGCCCGCGTACGTGGCGACGGCAGCGGGGTGGGACTGACCATCGCACGCGGTTTGGCCACCCGCATGGGCGGCCGCCTGACGGTGGCGTCCAGCCCTGCGGGAAGTACGTTTACCCTGACCTTGCCCGCAGCCCGTTCCCATCTTCCCTGACGGGCCACCTGGCCTGACCCTTCATGGTCGGCTTTCCAGATCCTTGATCAGCGCCTTCATTTCAGCAATTTCCCGAACCTGGGTCTCGATGATGGCGTCGGCCAGCTCTCGCACGCGGGGATCACTGATCTGGGCGCGTTCGCTGGTCAGGATGGCAATCGAGTGGTGCGGAATCATGGCCTTCATCCACGCCACGTCGCCCACGGTGGCCTGGGACCGCACCAGCCACAGCGCTCCGGCGAACACCGCGATGCTGCCGATCAGGATGCCCATGTTGGTGCGGCTGTTCCTGTACATGTTCAGCATGAATCCCAGCATGATCACGGCCATGAACGCGCCCATGTAGAGCGCCATCCACATGCGCGTCTGGCTGTAGTACACGTGGTCAAGCTGATAGGTGTTGAGGTACATCAGGCCGTACATAATCACCGTGGAGGTGGCGATCATGGCGGCAAAGCGGCCGTAGCTGCCCATCGAATGCTTCCTGGACTGGTCTCGTGGGGTCTGGTGATCGGTGGGGCGATCCATGGAGTCGTTCATGGCTGTCTCCTTTTCTCAAAACAGCTGTCTGCCCGCAGAAACGCTGCGGTAGATGGCAGGAAAGTCCAGCGCCTTCAGGCGCTCAAGGAATCGAGGATCTTCTGGCACGCCGCCTCGCAGCGGCGGCACGCCTCGGCACATACCCCGCAGTGCGCCATGTTCATCTTCTCCGCGTGCCCCTGGCATTCCTGCCCACATGCCCGGCACGCCGCCAGACACGCCT
>NZ_BMOM01000037.1 GCF_014647075.1 Deinococcus aerophilus
GGTGGCATTTTCGGTTGTCACAAACAGAAAGTGTCCCCTACCGGGGACGCTTTCTCATACTTTGTGTCAGGCCGTCAGGGGTAAGCTCCCAAGATCAATGCAAGGTTAAAATGCGCCCGGTCCAGCAGGATCCGGGCGCACTTGCAAAGGCTAGGGCAGGAAAAGCAGCTTACAGGGCGTCTTCGCGGCGGATCGGGAAGGCGCTGATGACGCTGTCCTTCTCACCGATGTTCATGACCTTCACGCCCTGGGCGTTGCGGCCTGTCACGCGCACTTCCTCTACGCGGGTGCGAATTACCGTGCCCTTCTCGGTCAGGACCATCAGTTCCTCGTCGCCGGCCACACGGGCCAAGGTGACCAGCTTGCCGGTCTTCTCGGTCACGTCCAGCGTGATCACGCCCATGCCGCCGCGGCCCTTGGCGGGATAGTCGCCCACCGGGGTGCGTTTGCCCAGGCCGCACTCGCTGACCGACAGCAGTTCGCTGCTCTCGTCGCCGCCGGGGACCAGCGCCATGCTCACCACTGCGTCCTCCTCGCCCTCACGCAGCCGGATGCCGATTACGCCCTGGGTGGCGCGGCCGGTGTCGCGCACCTCGCCGCTCTGGAAGCGCATGGCCTTGCCGTTGCGGGTCGCCAGCACCACATGGTCATCATCCTGCACGATGCCCACGCTGATCAGCTCGTCCCCGCTTTGCAGGTTGATGGCGATCAGTCCGGCGGACGTGATGTTGCCGTAGTCGGTGATCATGGTCTTTTTCACCACACCCTTGCGGGTGGCGAAGATAAAGCAGCCCGCTTCCTCGAAGCTGCCGACGCTCAGGACGCTGGCGATGTTCTCGTCGTCACGCAGCGAGGGCAGCAGGTTGCGGATATGGGTGCCCTTGGCGTCGCGGCCCGCTTCCGGCAGGTCGTAGATCTTCTCGTGGAAGACTCGGCCCTGGTCCGTGAAGAACAGCAGGAAGTCGTGCGTGCTGCCCACGAAGACACGGGTGTTGATGTCCTCGTCGCGCAGCTTGCCGCCCGAGGCCCCGCGTCCGCCGCGTTTCTGCTCGCGGTAGGCGTCGAGTTTGGTGCGCTTGAGGTACCCGGCCTTGGTCATGGTGATGACCATGTCCTCAACGGCGATCAGGTCTTCCTTGCTGATGTCGTCTTCCAGCACGCTGATGGTGCTGCGCCGCTCGTCGCCGTAGCGGTCGCGGATGTCGCGGATCTCCTTCTTGATCTCGCGCCACAGCAGCTTTTCGTCGCCCAGGATGGCGCGCAGGCGGGCGATGGTCGCGCTGAGTTCGTCGTACTCGCCCTGCAGCTTGTCGCGCTCCAGGCCCACCAGACGCTGCAGGCGCATGTCCAGAATCGCCTGAGACTGCACCTCGGTCAGCCCGAAGCGGACCATCAGGGCGTCTCTGGCCTCCGCGCCGGTGTTGCTCGCCCGGATCAGGCTGATGACCTCGTCAATGTGGTCAAGGGCCTTGAGCAGCCCCTCGAGCACATGGGCACGTTCCTCGGCCTTCTTCAGTTCGTAGACGGTGCGGCGCGTCACCACGTCCTGACGATGGGTCAGGAAGTAGCGCATGGTGTCCAGCAGCGGCAGCACGCGCGGCTCGCCGTTCACGATGCTCAGGTTGATCACCGTGAAGGTGCCCTGCAGCTGGGTGTACTTGTACAGCTGGTTTAGAACCAGCGTGGGAATCGCGCCGCGCTTGAGTTCAATCACGATGCGCACCGGGTCCTTGCGGTCGGACTCGTCGCGCAGGGCCGAGATGTCGGGAATCTTGCCCGCCTTGTACATGGCCGAGATGGTCTGGATCAGGTTGGTCTTGTTCACCTGATACGGAATCTCGGAGATGATGATCTGGTTGCGGCCGTTCTTTTCCTCGATGCGGGCCTTGCCGCGCACCTTCAAGCCCGAGTGACCGGTGGCGTAGGCCTCGCGGATGCCCTGCTTGCTGATGCGCCCGCCGGTGGGGAAGTCCGGTCCCTGGACATGTTCCATCATTTCGTCGAGGCTCAGTTCCGGCTTGTCGATGATGGCGAGCAGACCGTTGCAGATCTCGGTCAGATTGTGCGGCGGAATGTTGGTCGCCATGCCCACCGCAATGCCGGTCGCGCCGTTGATCAGCAGGTTGGGGACTGCCGAGGGCAACACGGAGGGCTGAACCGTGGTGTCGTCGTAGTTTGGGCGCATGTCGACGGTCTCTTTCTCAAGGTCCGCCAGCACTTCCTCGGCCACCTTGGTCATGCGGGCCTCGGTGTAACGCATGGCGGCGGGTGGATCGCCGTCGATCGAGCCGAAGTTGCCCTGTGGATGCACCAGCGGATAACGGATGTTCCACCACTGGCCCAGGCGCACCATCGCGTCGTAGATGGAGGAGTCGCCGTGCGGGTGGTACTTCTTCATCACCTCGCCGACCACGGAGGCCGACTTGGCATGCTTCTGGTTGCTGTAGAGCCCCTCGAGCATCATGGCGTACATGATCCGGCGCTGCACCGGCTTGAGGCCGTCGCGCACGTCGGGCAGCGCACGGTCCACGATCACGTTCATGGCGTAGGTGATGAAGTTGGTCTTGACCTCACTGGTGATGTCAACGGGATGAATTCCAGTCATGTGTCTCCTGACGGGGCGGGGGTTGGACGCCCGGCAATGGGGTGTTGATCGAGGCCTGGCTTGGCTGCCAGGAGTGAAACAATTCTAGCATATTCTGCTATGAGCGTAATAAAAATCGTTCTGCAGAAGATTCCCTCAATACAGTCATTCTACCCGAAAGCAGCGGCAGAAACGGTGATTCAGGGCGGTGCGTTCAGGCGCCCGAACAGGGGCCTGGGGCTTTCGGTACAGGGGTGGCCAGCGCAGGGAGAAGGGGGAGGGCCGGACCGTGGCCGACTCATGCGCCGCTCTGTGACGATTCCGTCAAGGTCACTGCCTATCATGGCGGAAGAATGCTTGCCCAACTCACTCAACTTGTGAACGACGTGGATGGGGCCTGGGCCGCCGCCATCGGAGGCCTGGACGGCCTGCTGATCGAGGGCCACGCCACCACGGCTGCCAACCTGAACCTGCTGATCGCCGAACATGCCGGGTTGCTGCAGGCAGCCAACAGCGCCTATGCCCAGACCCTGAACGGGGGGCAGACCCGCGAACTGTACCTGCGCGGCGAACGCCTGAGCGTGTACCTGTGTCCGGTCAAGAGCGAATACTTCCTGCTGATCGCGCTGGACGCCCGCAGCAACCTGGGCCAGGCCCGGCTGTATGGCCGCGACGCGGCCCGCAAGCTGGAGCCGATGCTGTGAAGGCCCCCGTCCTGACCGTGGGTGTGCCCGCGCGCTTCTTCGCCCGCCCTGCTTCCCGCCCCGCTCCGACACTGACGAGGACCACGCTGTGAAAATAGATGCCCTGACCGAACTTCCCGGCGTGATCGCCAGCGCCCTGGTGGGCCCGGACGGCCTGCCCATCGAGGCGTCCGGGGACGGCGGCGACGTGCTGGCCGCCGAGCTGACCGCGCTGCGCACGGTCCTGGACCGTCTGGGCCGCCGCCTGGGGGCGGGGGAGGTCAGCCGCATCGCCCTGACCAGCGAGCGCGTGGAGGTCGTGGCGATCACCAGCGGGGAATACGTGCTGGGAGCGGCCCTGTCGCGCAGCAGTGACACCCGCCACGCCCAGCAGACCCTGGCGAAACTGGTGCTGGAACTCGGCGACCTGCCGCGCCCGGACCGCGCATGATCGGGGCGCTGCTGGACGTGCGTGGGGTGCGCCACGCGGTGCTGCTGGACCGCAGCGGAAGCGTGGTGAGCAGCGCGGGGGCAGACCGCGGCACGCTGGACCCGGCTGTCCTCAGCGGGGAGCAGGGACTGGCGCGGGCGGGCCATGCCGTGGTCGGCAGCCTGCAGGGCCACCTCGGCGGCGAGTGGCAGGATCTGTTGCTGGACGTGGACGGCGGGCCGGTCCTGCTGACCCCGCACGGAGACCAGCTGCTGCTCACCGCCTTTGACGACGTTGCCAGCCTGGGCCGGGTGCGCTTTGCGGTGCGCCGTCTGCTGGGCACAGCCTGAGCGCCGGTCTGTGAGGAGGGCCTTCCAATCGTGCGCCCGCGCAGGCGGTAGCGTGGGGCCATGTTAGACCGTCCCCGTCGCCTGCGCCGCACTCCTGCCCTGCGCGCCCTGACCCGCGAGGTCAGCCTGAGCCCCGCCCACTTTATCTATCCGATCTTCGTTCACGAACTGCCGGACGAGGCGCCGATCAGCTCCATGCCCGGCATCAGCCGCCACAGCATCACGGGAGCCGTCGAGCAGGCCCGCAGCGCGCTGCAACTGGGCATTCCCAGCGTGATCCTGTTCGGGATTCCCGACCACAAGGACGCGCTGGGCAGCGGAGCCTATGCCGAGGACGGCGTGATCCAGCGGGCAACGCGGGCCATCAAGGCGGCGCTGCCCGGCCTGACCGTGATCGCCGACACCTGCCTGTGCGAATACACCGATCACGGTCACTGCGGCCCCCTGTGTGGGGTGCCCGGGCAAAGCGGGGCCGAGGCGTGGACGGTGGACAATGACCGCAGCCTGGAACTGCTCGCCCTCACGGCGGTTTCGCAGGCCCGCGCGGGCGCGGACGTGATCGCACCCAGCGCCATGATGGACGGTCAGGTGGGAGCCATCCGCGCCGCCTTGGACGCGGCGGACTTCACGCACGTTCCGGTCATGAGCTACGCGGTCAAGTATGCCAGTGCGTATTACGGCCCCTTCCGCGACGCGGCGGGCAGCACCCCCAGCGTGGGCAACCGCGCCACCTACCAGATGGACCCGGCGGGCGGGCACCGTGAAGCGCTGCGCGAGGCCCGCCTGGACGCCGAACAGGGAGCGGACACGCTGATGGTGAAACCGGCGCTGGCCTACCTGGACGTGCTGCGCGTGCTGCGCGACCACTTCGACCTGCCGCTGGTGGCGTACAACGTCAGCGGCGAGTACGCGCTGGTCAAGGCCGCCGCGCAGCTCGGCTTCATGGACGAGCGGCGCACGGTCCTCGAGAACCTGACCGGCATGCGCCGCGCCGGCGCCGACGCGATCATCACCTACCACGCCCTGGACGCGGCCCGCTGGCTGCAGGAAGACGTGCTGCGGGAAGACGCCCTGCGGCCCCTCGCGCCGGCACAGGCGGGCGCGTGAGCGGCGCGGCGCTGCCCGATCCCATTCGCGTGGACTGGGTGCCCACCGGCCTGTGGCCCGGGCGCCTGGGCCTGACCTTCGCGCCCGGCAAGAAGGGCCACAGCGTCTATCAGCCGGGCGTGGTGCATGACCGGGATGTTCACGCTGACCTGCAGACCCTGGCCCGTGAGGGCGCGAACGTCCTGGCCCCCCTGATCGAGGATTTTGAGTTCGATCTGCTGGGCATGGACGGTTACCACGCCGCCGCCGACCTGCACCGCCTGCAGGTCCGGTCCTTCGCCATCCCCGATGGACAGGCCCCGGCAGACCGCGCCGATTTTGCCGCCTTCATCGACGAGCTGATGACCGATCTGCTCGATGGGCGCAGCGTGGTGGTGCACTGCCGCGGTGGTCTGGGCCGTGCGGGGCTGGCCGCCGCCTGTCTGCTCGTTCAGGGCGGCCTGGATCCGGAAGCGGCCATCCGCCTGGTCCGGCAGACCCGCAGCCCGAACGCCATAGAAACCCGTGGGCAGGAAGCCTTCATCCACGATTTCGCTGCCCTGACGCCCTCGGCCGGAGGTTCCGCATGATCACCGTGTCCAACCGCATCTTCGTGAATCCCGAGTATCACGCACAGTTCATGGACCGCTTTCGTCACCGGGCCGGTCTGGTGGACGGCATGCCGGGGTTCATCTCCAACCACGTCCTGACGCCCACCAGGGACGGAGACCCCTTTGTCGTCCTCACCTTCTGGGAAAGCCGCGAGGCCTTTGAAGCCTGGACTTCCAGCGACGCCTTCCGCCAGGGACACGCCCGCAGCGGCAGTCTGCCCCGGAAGGCCTTCAGCGGTCCCAACGTTCTGGAAGTGCATGAGGTTCTGGAGCCCGCCCAAGGCTCAGTACAGTCCGGCGAAGGGCTCATGGCTGCGTCAGGAACACGCCTTAAGATGAGGGCACCATGAAACTCCCTGTCCTGTTGCTGAGCGCCGCCTTTGCAGGCCTGCTGGCCTCGTGTGCTCCCACCATGACCGGCCCGCAGGTGGGCCGCATCGTGAACAGCGTCACCGGCCAGGAGGGCACCGTGAGTTTCCAGCGGGGCACCCTGCAGTCCCGGCTGGGCGATCCCTTCGCCGCGGACAACGCCACCATCCGCATAGGGGGTCAGGTCTACAGTGGGCGGACGGCCCTGCTGGACGGCGGCGCGGCGGGACCGCTGCCCCCAGGCTGGGGCCTGAGCGTTGCGCTGGGCGGCACGGCAGCGGTGGGCGACAGCGGGATGCTGGGAGTCGGCACCCGTCTGGATACGCCCCGCCCCCGCGCCCCACGGGTCCGCAGCGGCAACCTGATCGCCCGCACCGCTGGGGCTCCCACCCTGACCTTGATCTGCACCCTGACGGTGGATGAAACCGAGCACGGCATTGGCGAATGCACCGGCAACGACGGCGTGAGGTACGCCCTGCAATTCTGAATCGGGACGGCCCGGTCATCGTCTGCCTGTGCGGCAGCGTGCGCTTTCTGGAAGCATTCGATGCGGCCTCCCTGGCAGAAACGCTGGCGGGCCGCATGGTGCTGAGCGTGGGCAGCCACCGTCGGCACGATGAGGACGTCCTGGGTCATCTGGATGACGTTCAGAAGACGGCCGCGCTGAAAGGGCTGGCTGAACTGCACCGCCACAAGATTGATCTGGCCGATGAAATTCTGGTCATCAACGTGGGCGGCTATGTGGGCGAAAGCACCCGCGCTGAAATCGAATACGCCCGCGCTCGGGGCAAGCGGGTGCGCTGGCTTGAACCGCAAAAGGAGGGGCGCGGAAAGCCGTAGCCTCCGCGCCCCGTCTGCAGATGTGTGCCTTACGCCTGCTGGTACATCACCGCACGCTTGACTTCCTCGATCAACTGGGTGATGGGGATGTCGCGCGGGCACGCCTCGGTGCAGTTGTAGGCGGTGCGGCAGCGCCACACCCCGGTGTTCTGGTTCATGATGTTCAGCCGCTGCTGGGTGGCCTCGTCGCGGCTGTCGAAGATGAAGCGGTGTGCCTGCACGATGGACGCCGGACCCAGGTAGGAGCCGTTCACCCAGAAGATCGGGCAGGAGGTGGTGCAGCACGCGCACAGGATGCAGTTGCTGGAGTGCGCCATGCGCTCGGCCTCGGCCTCGGACTGAATGCGCTCGGCGGCGGGGGCGGGCGACTCGTTGATGAAATAGGGCATGATCGCCTTGTACGAGTCGAAGAACGGCTCCATGTCCACGAGCAGGTCCTTTTCCACCTTCAGGCCACGGATCGGCTCGATGGTGATGGTGCCCCCGTCTTTGGCCACGTCACGCACCAGGGTCTTGCAGGCCAGGCGGTTGCGCCCGTTGATCAGCATGGCGTCGCTGCCGCAGATGCCGTGCATGCACGAGCGCCGGAAGGTCAGGCTGGGGTCGTGGTACCACTTGACCTCGTTGATCACGTCCAGCACGCGGTCCCCGGCCTGGGCCTCGATGGCGTAGGTTTCCCAGTGCGCCTTGCGGTCCTTTTCCGGGTCGAAGCGCAGAATCTTGACTTTGACATGCAGCATCGGCAGCGCCCCCTTGACGGCGGCGGGCGCGGTGCTGGTTTCGTGTGGCATTTGGGTCATTGACAGTCCTTTCGAATATGGGCCGGTGAAGGGATGGAGGGTTCAGATCTCTGGGCCATCCCTTCGGTCGCGGGTCAGTACACGCGGGCTTTGGGCTCGAAGGCGCGGGTGAATCCCTTGAGGGCCACGTCCTTGTAACCGATCTGCACGTGGCCGGGCCGGTTCAGGTCCTTGTAGGCCATGGTGTGCTTGAGCCAGTTGACGTCATCGCGGGTGGAGTAGTCGGCGCGGTCGTGGGCGCCGCGCGATTCGGTGCGGTTCAGGGCGCTGGCGGTCATGGCCTCGGCGCAGTCCAGCATGAACCCGAGTTCCATGACCTCGATCAGCTCGGAGTTATAGCGCAGGCTGGGGTCGCCCACGTTCACGTTCTGATAGCGCGCCTTGAGTTCCTTGAGGATCTCGACCTGCTTTTCCATGTCCGGGCCGTTGCGGAAGATGCCGACATTGTTCATCATCGACTCCTGCATCTCCTTGCGGATCAATGCGGGATTTTCCTTGCCGCTGCCATTTTTCAGGCCGTCGAACATGTCCTTGGTCTCGCGCTGCGGATCGTCAGGCAGATCCGGGAATTCCACCTGGCGGGCGTACTGCGCGGCGTAGATACCGGCACGGCGGCCAAAGACCACCAGATCACCCAGGCTATTGGTGCCCAGACGGTTGGCGCCGTGAAGGGACACGCAGGCCTGCTCGCCCGCCGCGTACAGACCCTCAATGCTACCCCCGTTCCCATCGGACAGACACAGCCCATTGAGGTCGGTGGGAATGCCGCCCATCGCGTAGTGGGCGGTGGGCTGCACGGGAACCAGATCCTTCACCGGATCCATGCCCAGGTAGGTGCGTGCCAGGTCGGTGATCTCGGCCAGCTTGCCCTCGATGACCTCGCGCGGCAGGTGGGTCAGGTCGATGTTGACGGCGTCGCCGTCGCGGCCCACGCCCCGGCCCTCGCGGATCTCGCTGATGATGCTGCGCGACACGATGTCGCGCGGCGCAAGGTCCTTGATGGTGGGCGCGTAGCGCTCCATGAAGCGTTCGCCGTCGACGTTGCGCAGAATGCCGCCCTCGCCGCGAATGCCCTCCGTGACCAGAATGCCCAGCTTGGCCAGGCCGGTGGGGTGGAACTGGTAGAACTCCATGTCCTCCAGCGGCAGGCCCTTGCGGTAGTAGATGCTCATCAGGTCGCCGGTCAGCGTCAGGGCGTTGCTGGTGATTTTGAAGATCCGTCCGTAGCCGCCCGCTGCCAGGATCACGGCCTTGGCATGGAAGGTGTGGATCTCACCGGTGGCGAGTTCGTAGGCGACCACGCCCCGGCAGCGTCCGTCCTCGATGAGCAGGTCGGTGACGTGGAACTCGTTGAAGAACATGGTGCCTTCCTTGACGTTCTGCTGGTACAGCGTCTGAAGGATCATGTGGCCGGTGCGGTCCTTGGCGTAGCAGCTGCGCTCGACGGCCGCCTTGCCGAACTCGCGGGTGTGGCCGCCGAACTTGCGCTGGGCGATCTTGCCGTCCGGCGTGCGCGAGAAGGGCAGGCCCATGTGCTCGAGCTCGTACACCGCGTCGATGATGTCCTTGGAAAACACCTCGGCGGCGTCCTGGTCGGCCAGGTAGTCACCGCCCTTGACGGTGTCGAACATGTGCCATTCCCAGTGGTCTTCGGCCACGTTGCCCAGCGCGGCGCCGATGCCGCCCTGTGCCGCGCCGGTATGCGAGCGCGTGGGGTACAGCTTGGAGATACACGCGACCGAGACATTGCCCTTGGCGGCGTACAACGCGGCCATCAGGCCGGCGCCGCCGGCGCCAATCACCAGTACGTCATAACGATGCTGCATAGTCAGTTAAGTCCTTTGACTGCCTCAGGGGCAGCTCAAATCGAGAAGAGACCGATGGTGCCGAACGCAAAGACCAGCGCCACCACGGTGTAGAACACGCCCTTGACCCAGGCCCGGTTGGGCCGTGAACGCACGTAGTCCTCTATGGAGTAACGCGCGCCGTTGGTGCCGTGCATCAGGGCCAGCGCCAGGATCAGCCAGTCGTAGAACTTCCAGGCCGGGTTGGCCAGCTTGCCCACCACGGCCGTGAAGGTCGCGTCGGCCTCGGAAACCTGAATGAAGGTCATGTAGATGTGGCCGAGCACCAGAAACACCAGGATCAGGCCGCTGATGCGCATGAAGATCCACCAGTTCAGTTCGGCGTTGCTGTGGGCCTGCTGCCGGGCATCCACGAAGGTTCTCGCACGGATCATCTCAGTACCCTCCGACCAGACGGGGCCACAGCGACCACGCCGCGTACACAAAGCTCGCCACGCTGATCAGCAGCACGCCGTACCACATCTGCCGCTGGTAGGCCACGCCCGCACCGGTCATGTCCATCATGATGATGCGCAGGCCGTTAAAGGCGTGATACACCACACCTGCCGTGATAAAGACCAGCCCGATACGGAAGACCGGCAGGTCGTAGGTGTCGTGAATGGCCATGTAGAAGCGCTCACCGAACATGAACGACCCGATGCTGAACACATGAAGCAGCAGATAGGCCAGAATCGCCAGCCCCGACAACCGGTGGAGCAGGAATGCCCACTGCCCCTCTCTTCCCTTATACATTCCCTTCCTCCTCACTTTCTTCGTGCCCTGTGCAGGCTCTGCTTTTCATTCCAGCCCGTAGTCTAGGACAAGCATTTTGCCGTGTGGGTAACTGTGCTGACCGTTGGTGCCACGCTTTCAAGGCAGGAACTTGAGCAACGCGCCAAGGATAACACTCACCTCTGTTCTGCCGGTCGCGCGGCACCCGGCCTGCCTCCCCGGGGGCTGTTACCGCTCCGGGAGCAAAGGCCTTCTGAGCCTGCTCCGTGGCTGGCCCGCGCCGAGTCCCAGACGGCCCGCCGCGCACCCGCCTGACCGAAGTGCGCCGCGCACTCGCGCTACTCTGGAACCCATGACCGATTCTCGCAACCCCAAAAATGCAGAGCAGGAGGCAGAGTTTACCCGCAAGATGGTGCTGGGGCTGCTCAGCACTCTGGAACACAAGGGTCTGCTCAGCAAAGGCGAGGTGGACTCGATCCTGCGCGCCGCGCGACAGGCGGCCTATCCGGTGACGCCCCCGAAGGCGGCCGGCCCCGCCGGTCCGGGCACCCGCTGGGTCAAACCCGGTCAGCCGCCGCAGGAGATGGACCGCAGTACCCCGGTCGCCATTCCCGACGTCCGGGCGAAGGCTGACCCTGAGCCCACGTCCGGTGGCCACGGGAACCCGGAAGAACGCAAGCTGCCGATGATCGATATGGAACTGGACTGAAGCAGCCGCACGGGTGACAGTGGCCTCGGTTATTTCCGGATTCCCCGGACTGTTTAAGGCAGGAGACTCAGGTAGGTTGCGATCTGTCCTCCAGAAGTGTATTCCTGGGTCAGTACCGCCACACCACCACTGCTCAGCGGCGTCGCCGCTGCAGGGCTGCCCAGAGACAGTTCGGTGAACTGATTGGTGGTGACATCAATCTTAAGGAGCCCGTTGTAGCTGGTGCTCCAGAGTACCGTGCTGTCTTTCTTGTCAAAGCCAATCATCCGGCCGATTTGAGATTGGTTTTGAAACGTCGTTGTGGAACCGTCTGTGTTGATGCGCTTCAACCGCCCGTATTCGGTGAGATAGATCAGCCCGTCGTTCCTGATGGCGATACTGGTGGACTGCGCGCTGGCTCCGAATTCCAGGGGGGTGACGGTATCCGTGACTGTGTCGATCTTCAGCCCCTTGTTCGAGTAGCTTGGCAGATAGATCAGTTGCTTGCCGTCATTGCTGGCCGTGAACGTCCCGCTCGCCTCGATCGTCTGTGCTGTGGGGACCGTCGCGACGGCGCCTGTGGTGGGGTTCCAATGTGTCAGGGCAGTCAGCTGTCCTCCCATGCCGGTCTGGGTGGTCTTCACGAACCAGATCCGTCCGTGACTGTCGCTTGCGCCGTTGTCCACTGCACTTGGGGGAGTCAGAGGGGTACTGGTTCCGCTGGCAGTGACCAGATAAGCCTTACCGGATCCATGAGGGGAGGTGGTGGCCAGAAGGGAGCCACTGGGCAGGGCGATCAATCTCACGATGGTGTCCGGAATGCTGGCGGTAGCCACGACTTTTCCTGCCACGAGCCGCCTGAGCGTGCTGACATTGAGGGACTGCTGCGAATCGTATTCGCTGGAGGTCACCCACACCCCCTGGCTGGCTGCCACAGCTTGCGAAGACACGTTTGCTCCCAGGGCCGTCCGGGTAGGTCGCACGGTCAGGGTAAAGGTGTTGCTGCCGGTATACGGCAGGGCACCCAGATCCGGTGAAGTGATCTGTACCTGAGTGCTTCCCAAAGCCGCGTCCACCACCGCCGTGAGCGGCACCTTGACCGTGGTCACGGTGTTGGGCGCGACCTGTACATGGGTCGGCGTCGCCGTAACGCCCTGGGGCAGCCCGGTGATTTCCAAGGTGGTGGTGCCATTAAAGCCGTCCTGACTGCGCACGTCCACCTCAACAAACCCTTTGTCTCCCTGATACACGGCCTGGGATTCGTAGCTGTTGTGCAGGCTGACCGTGACCGTTGGCTTGGGGACCGTCAATGCGACGGACCCTTTGGCACTTCGGTCTCCGCTCTGAGCGGAGACCGTGAGGGGGTAGGTGCCGGGTTTGAGGGTTGCATCGCTGGTCAGCTCAATCTGAGTGGAACTGTAACCGTTCAGGTTCACATTGACGGGTTTGGCCACGACGCCGGCCGGCAGCCCGTTGACGCTTAGCGTGACGTTGCCACTAAAAGTGCCCGTGCTGCTCAGAGAAACGGCGATATACCGGGTGCTGCTGGGGGGAATCTGTACCTCTGGATTCTGGATGTACATACTGATGCCAGGGCGGTTGACATTGAGGACGCCGAAGCCCGTGCCCACCTGCTTGCCGGTTCCATCCTTGACCATCACCTCAAACGGCTGCCCTGTGTAGTTGTCTGTTCCAGTGTACCGGAACGTCAGTTTGGTGGCCAGCAGTTGCGGCTGCAGATCCAGCCCACCGAACATGTCGGAGTGTGCCGCCTGAGCGGTCATTTTGGGCAGCGGAGCCAGAGTCACTGTGGCGGGTTCTACCGTCAGGCCCGGAATCGAGGTGCTCAGATTGACTGTGCCGGAGTAATTGCCAATCTGAACCAGGTCGGCGTCCACCGTCACCGTCTCATTGCTGGTGAAGGTCAGGTCCTGTGAATTGAAATCAACACCCACGCGGGGTGTGCTGGAAGTAAATACCAGTCCGACTTGGTCGTCGGACGAAGCGTTGCGGACGGTGTAGGTCGTGCCGTCCTTGGAGAGGACCAGGGTGTTCCAGCCGCGTCCGACCGCAATGTCATACTTCACGCTGAAGGCAATGCCCGCGTCATTCGTAAAGCTGCAGGTGCTTTTCATGGTGAAGGGCCGATCTGAATACAGCCGGTCAATCAGGGCGTCCGGCAGGGAGGCGTCCGCACCGGCCACCACCTTCTCCTTGATCGTTCCGAGCAGATCACGCTGTGGACTGTATGTATTGAGGTAGATGCTCTCCAGCACCCGGGCAGTGGAGTCGCTGCTCCTTGCCGTGCAGCCTGCATCGAAATTGCCTGTAAGGTCCGCCGCCTCAGGCGCAATTTTGGACAGATCAAAGGAGAGCACATTGTCGGCGAGCGTGGACTTGGCGAAAAATACAGTTCTGGCGCTCTCTATGTAGGCGTTGTTGAGCTTCAGGTCCGTTCCGCTGACTTTTCCGGAAATGGTGGTATTACTTAGCGCGACTCCGGCCGGAGCACTGACCTTGTATTCCAGCGTCACCGTCTTGTCGGCGTCGAGCGTCACGCTCTGGGCAGGGGGTGTGGTGTACCCGTTGACCGGGCCGCCCTCCACCCTGAGGACGTTGCCCGCCGCAATGCCGGCGAAGGCTTTGCCGCTGGCGAGCGTGCCCTCAAACAGCGTGGCCTGGATGGTGGAGTTGATGACCTTGACGGGAGCGCTGGTGGGCCCAGTCAGTTTGATGCTCAGGGTATGGGCAGAGGCAGGCGGGGTGGGTCCACCGCCTCCTCCACCACAGGCTGCCAGCAAGGCAGTCAGGGTTACAGTCATGGCGGGCGCGATCATTTTCTTCATGTCCACTCAGGAATCTAATCCTTGCCGTTTTAACCCGCGTGCAAAGTTGACCGCTCAGCCGCTCATCCGCTCAGCCCCACCGTTCCATTAAGACTGAATCAGTTTGGAGGGGTTTGCTAGCCTCTTACCGCCTTACACCTACTTCATGCCGGCGAAAGCATGCAAAGACAGACCGGAGTGCCGCAATGGCACTCCGGTCTGTTCCTTCGCTTCCCGCCGCGTCTTACTCGTAGCCCAGTTCGCGCAGCGCTTCGGGGTCCTCGCGCCAGCCATTGATCACGATAACTTCCAGGCCCAGAAAGACCTTGCGGTCCAGGAACACCTCCAGCTGCTTGCGGGCGGCCTGGCCGATCTCGCGCAGCTGCTTGCCGCCCGCACCAATGACCATACCCTTGTGGGCGTTCTTCTCGACCACGATCTCGCCCTCGATGCGTTGCAGGCCATCCTCGCGCTCGGTCCAGCGGTTCACGCGGGTGGCGACGGCATAGGGCAGCTCGTCGCGCAGCTTCTTCATGGCCTCCTCGCGGATGATCTCGGCGGCCCACATCTCGCGGGTCTGGTCGCTGGCCGCGCCGCGCGGGTAAAAGAAGGGGTTCTCGGGCAGGATATCCAGCACCTGTTCGCGCAGCATGGCGACCGCCGTGGTGTTGTTCTGGGCGCTGAGCATCACTTCCTGCGTGTCGGCCGTACGGCCTTCCAGCAGCGCGCCGTACAGCTTCATGGCCTCCTCGGGGTACTTGGAGACATCGAGCTTGTTGCCCACCAGGAACAGCGGCTTGGGCAGGTCACGCAGTTGCCGGGCCACCAGCTGATCCTCCTCGCCCGGGGGATGGCGCAGGTCCACCACCCACAGGATGGCGTCCACATCGGCCAGGGCGCTGTGCACTTCCTGGTTCATGTACTTGCCCAACGCGTCCTTGGGCTTGTGCAGCCCCGGCGTGTCCACGAAGACGATCTGGTGGGTGTCGCTGGAAAAGATGCCGCGCACGCCCCGCCGGGTGGTCTGGGGACGGGGACTCGTCGGAGCCACCTTGGTGTTCAGAAAGGCGTTGAGCAGCGTGCTCTTGCCGACGTTCGGCTTGCCGACAATCGCCACGAACCCGGAATGGGTCTGGGGCGTGGCGCCGGTGGTGGAGGACAGGTCTGTCATTGAACCATTCTCTCATGCCTGCGGCCCAACAAAAGGGAGGCGAAGGCGTCGGGTCGCGGATGGGAAACAGGGACTGCCCAGACCAACCTGGGATGGTGCATTAAGCTGGCATAAAGGCAGATGGGCGGAACGTCAACAGTGGCCAGAGCGTACTGTGGGTTATGAGAGGCCCCGTCTACTCCGGCCCTGAATCCAATATTCAGGACATGTTTGCCCAGAGCACCGCCGTCCTGACCCAGCCCAGCGCCGCGACGTTCGAACGGTACGAGAAGCGCGGCGGCATCAAAAGTGCCTTCACCTATGTGCTCGTTGCCGCTGTCGTCTCGGCAGTGATCGCGGCATTTTTTGCGCTCTTTCATTCGGACGTGACCTTCTTCGGTCAGTTCTTCTCGCGCCTGATCACCATTCCGGTACAGTTCCTGATCTTCACCGGGGCGGTGTACCTGATCGGCGGAAGCCTGTTCAAGGGGACCGGCACCTATCCGGAAGTCGCCTACACCTTCGCGCTGTTCTTCGTGCCGCTGAGCATCATTGCCACGGTCATCGGCATCATTCCCATTCTGGGCTGGCTGGTGTCGCTCCTGATCAGCCTCGTGATGGTCTATTTCGGCTATCTCGCGGTGCAGTCGAGTATGAATCTGCGCGAGCAGGTACCCGCCATCGTGACCCTGGTGCTGGCAGGTATTGCCAACTTCATCGTGGGGATGGTGCTGGGGGCAGCGCTGGGTGGGCTGTTCGTGGCCGGTTGAAGCCAGCTTTTCTTCTCCAGGCAGGTTCAGTGTGGAGGCGGCGTCTGAGTGGCGCCGCCCCAGTTTCTTGTTCCCTTCCCTGAAGTACTGCCCTACTGGTCGCTGTACACGTGTACGGCCACGTCCAGCTTGCCCTGACCGCCTCCGAAATAGGTTCCTCCCACCGGAGAAACGTCGCTGTATTCGCGCCCGTGGCCGATCTTGATGTGCTTTTCCAGAGCCAGGCAGTCGTTGGTGGGATCGTAGCCCAGCCAGCCGTACCCCGGAATCAGGCATTCGACCCAGGCGTGGGTGGCCTCCGCACCGCGCATCTCGCCGCCGCTGTACAGGTAGCCGCTGACATACCGTGCCGGAATGCCGAGTTGCCGGGTGATGCCCAGCATGGCGTGCGTGAAATCCTGGCAGACCCCGCGCCCATGCTGGGCAAATTCGGCCAGCGGGGTGCGCACATCGGTGGCCTGCGGATCATAGGTGAAGCGGCGGCGCAGATGACTGGTCAGGTTCATCAGGAACTCGGGCAGATCGTCGCCGGGGCCGGGGCGCGTGACCCCGAACAGTTCCGGCCATTGACCGCCCGGCACGCGCGGGCTGGGCACCAGGAACTCGCTGTTGCGCCCACGCACCGGCCTCAGCTCGCCCACAGGGGTGGGGGCCGGCAGGGTCACGGCGTGGGTGTCCACGATGGCCTGGGCCTCGATCAACAGGTGCCGGTGGTGTTCGTGCACGTGAACGTGATGCACGATGGCCCCGAAGTAGTCCTTGTGCGAGGTGATCTCGGCGTTCGGCGTCACGTTCAGATGAAACAGCCGCACGCTCTGGCGGGTCTCCTGGGAGGGATGCAGCCGCACCTGATTGAAGGAATCCCAGGCGGGCTTGGGATAGTGGTACTCGGTGGTGTGCCGGATTTCGCAGCGCATAGCAGATGAACCCTCTACCGGTTCTGCGGGGCAGTCTGACACGTCCGGGCGCCGCAGGGGCGGCGCGGAGCAGACGACTTCCGGGGGAAACAGCCGGCGGCGGCGGCGGGGCGGAGCCTCATTCTTCTTCGAAATAGGCCGCGTTGATGGCGGCCCCCACCCGGTTGAAGTCGCCCAGCAGCGCCTCGATGGAGGGATCCTGGGTCTGGACGATGTCGGTCACGCGGGCGTACTGCAGTCGGGCGACCAGCCAGCGCGACAGCCGCAGGATCTCGGGATGGGCGCCGGGGTGGTGGCGGTCAATCTGCGAGAGCGCCTCGTGCAGGTTCTCGGCGCTGTAACGCACGCTGCGCGGAAAGTAGTCGTCAAGCAGCAGGAATTCGGTGACCTTCAGCGGGTGAATGCCCGTGTGTACCCGCTTGCGGTAGGCCTCGTACGCGCTGGCCCCCTTCAGGGCGCTGACCCAGCGCTGATCCTGCAGGGTGCGGCCGGCCGGGTCGGCGCGCTCGGTCTGGGCGGCGGCGTCCTTGAAGCGGCTTTGCAGCACGCGCAGGGTGTTGTCGCCGCGCTCCAGCATCTGACCGGCGCGCATGAACGACCAGCCCTCATCGCGCGGCAGGGTGGCGAAGGCGATGCCGAAGAAGAACTGCGAGGCGTCCCGGGCGGCGGCGCAGTATTCAAAGAGGCCGTCGCGGTCAAGCACATCGCCGTTCTCGAAACACAGCGTCAGGTAGGAGCGGTTGACCGATTCCCACATCTCGCTGGGAATGCGGTCGCGCAGGCCACGGGCATTCTCGCGGGCGCGGGCCAGACTGCTCGCAATGCTCGATGGATTGTCGCGGTCAAAGGCCATCCATGAGCTGACGCTGCGGGCGTCCAGCCGGCCATACTTGGCCCGCAACTCGCTCTCGCCGCCGGTCAGTTCCAGCAGCGGCGTCCAGTATTCGCGCGCGCGGCCCGAGACCTCCAGGCCCGCGTAGTAGTTGACGTTCAGGAGCCGGGCGGTGTTCTCGGCCCGCTCCATGTAGCGCCCGATCCAGAACAGGTTCTCGGCCAGCCGGGACAGCAGCAGCATTATTTCTCACCTTCCTGGGTCTCAGGGCCTTCAAGCTCGTCTTTTTCCAGCTCCTGCTGATAGGACTGTCCGCCGGGAGAGGGGGGAGGCGTGTCCGACGACTGACTCAGGGACTGCCGCTGGGTCTGTGAGCCGCTGCCCGGCTGTTCCTGCGATTGGGTCGGGCGCGGTTCGGCGGTGGCCCCGGCTTCTGGCTCAGAAGCTTCCCATCCGCCGTCCTCGCTGCCCACCGCGGGGTCATAGACCGGGTCAGGGCCGCCCTGGTGAGCCTGCCGTGCGTCGCCGTGCATCATCTGACTCAGGCCCTGCGGCGTGACCGGACCGTCATGGTCCAGCACCCAGGTGTCCTTGCTGCCGCCCCCCTGCGAGGAATTGACCACCAGACTGCCCCGGCGCAGCGCCACGCGCGTCAGGCCACCCGGCACGATGGTCACGTCGTCGGTGCCGCACAGGATGTAGGGCCGCAGGTCAATATGCGCGCCTTCAAATCCACCGCTGTCGGGATAGAAGGTGGGATGGCGCGACAGGCCCACCACCGGCTGCCCGATGAAGTCGCGCGGATTGGCTTTCACCTTGACTAGGAACTCCTGCACCTCCTGCTCGCTGGCCGAGGGACCGATCAGCATGCCGTAGCCGCCCGCCTCGCCCACCGCCTTGATGACCATGTTGGCGGCGTTGTCCAGGATGTGCTGCAGGTGGTCGGGGTCGGTGCCCAGAAAGGTGGGGACGTTGTTCAGGATGGGCGTTTCGTTCAGGTAGTACCGGATCATGTCGGGCACATAGGCGTACACGGCCTTGTCATCGGCCACGCCGGTGCCGATGGCGTTGGCGATGGCCACCCGTCCCTGACGGTAGACGTCCACCAGCCCCGAAACGCCCAGCGCGCTGTCACGGCGGAAGGCCAGCGGATCGAGGAAGTCATCGTCTATGCGGCGGTAGATCACGTCCACCTGTCGGCGCCCCCCGGTGGTCCGCATCCAGACCCGCCCGGCGTCCACAAACAGGTCGCGGCCCTCCACGAGCTCCACGCCCATCTGCTGGGCGAGGTACGCGTGCTCAAAGTACGCGCTGTTGTACATGCCCGGCGTCAGGACCACCACCGTGCCGTTGTCGCGTGGGCTGACCGATTGCAGCAGCGCGAGCAGCACCGTGGCGTAGTGCTGCACCGACCGCACGCCCTGGCCCTCGAACATCTTGGGGTAGATGCGGCGCATGGCGTCACGGTTGGACAGCAGATACGACACCCCGCTGGGCGAGCGCAGGTTGTCCTCCAGCACCAGATATTCGCCCTTCTCATCCCGGATCAGGTCCGTGCCGACGATGTGGGTATACAGGCCGCCGGGAGGCGTGACGCCGTGGACCTCGCGCCGGAAATGGCCCGAGGTATACACCAGTTCCCCGGGAATGACTCCGTCGCCCAGAATCTGCGCCTCGCTGTAGACGTCGTTCAGAAAGGCATTCAGCGCCCGCACGCGCTGGGTCATCCCCGCCTCGACATAGGCCCACTCCGAGGCGGGGATGATGCGCGGCACCGGGTCAAAGGGAAAGGTGCGCTCGGTGCCCTTGGAATCGCCGTACACCGTGAAGGTGATGCCCTGGTTGCGAAAGGCCACATCCAACAGCCCGTGCCGCCTCTGAAACTCGGGAATGCCCAGGCGGTCCATGTAGTCCAGCAGGCCCTGGTAATGCGGCCGCACCTGCCCGTCCGGCGTGTACATCTCATCAAAAAATTCGCTGCCTGGCTGGTATTTCATGCGCGCCGACCCCCTGTGTGCTGATCCTATGTGCTGAACTTGAGAATGCAACAGGATACGCGCAGACTCCGGGGCCGCGCCCGTTCCGGTGTCTGCCATTAAGACCGCATGAGCGGCGCGTGACGGGCGGGGAGCGCTCTGGCACGGCCTCCACGCCGCCTGGTCCAGTCCCCGCAGGCCGGACCTCAAGCGGCCCCTTCAAGACAGTTGTCGGGGAACCCGGGGGCGTAGGCTGGGCCCATGTTCTCGCGCCCTGGCCGCTCCTCTGCGTCTGATATCCCGATCGGCGACCCTGACGCGCCCCGGCCCCGGCGTGATCCCCGGCAACTCAGACGGCTGCTGGCCTTTACGCGGCCGTACCGGGGGCTGTTCATCGTGGGCTTGCTCGCCACCCTGGTTGCCAGCGGCCTGAACCTGATCTTTCCGCTGCTGTTCGGCCGTCTGATCGACGCCTCGTTCCTGCGGGTGGGCAGCACCGATACCGGGCCGCTGGACCGCACCGTGCTGGCGCTGCTGGGAATCTTCGCCCTGTCGTCGCTGTTCGGGGCGGCGCAGTCCTATCTGCTGTCGCGGGTGGGAGCGGGCGTGGTCGCCGACCTGCGCCGGGCGCTGTTTTCTCATCTGCTGACCCTCTCGCCCCGCTTTTTCGGGGACCACAAGACCGGGGACCTGACCAGCCGCCTGACCGCCGATGTGGGCACGGTGCAGACGGTGACCAGCACCGCGCTGGCGCAACTGGCGGCCCAGTCGGTGAGCCTGATCGGGGCCGTGATCCTGCTTGTGCTGACCAGCTTCAAGCTCAGCCTGCTCACGCTGGCGGTCATTCCGGTGGTGATCGGGACGGCCTTTACCATCGGGCGGCGCATCCGCCGGGTCAGCCGCGAGGTGCAGGACGCCGTGGCCGCCGCCAACGCCAGCGCCGAGGAGGCCATCAGCGGGGTGCGGGTGGTCCAGAGCTTCACCGCCGAAAACGTGGAGCGCGGGCGCTACGGCCAGGGAGTGCTCGCCAGTTTCCTGGCGGCGCTGCGCCGGGCCCAGTTGCAGGCCCTGATGGGCGGGGTCATGAGCTTCCTGACCTTTGGGGCGCTGGCAGTGGTGCTGTGGTACGGCGGACGGCAGGTGATGGCGGGCGACCTGTCGCCGGGCAACCTCGTCACCTTCCTGATCTACGCCCTGCAGGTGGGCGGCACCGTGGCGGCCCTGACCGGCATCTTCAACCAGTTTCAAGAAGCGCTGGGGGCCTCGGGGCGCATCTTCGAACTCCTTGACGAGCGCAGTGACCTGCCCACCTCCGATACGCCCCGGCCGCTGGCCCGCGCCGAGGGACAGGTCGAATTCCGGGACGTGGCCTTCGCCTACGGGGGGGCGCCTGTGCTGCGCGGCCTGAAGGTGGCCGTGCCCGCCGGACAGGTCGTGGCCCTGGTCGGTCCCAGCGGAGCAGGGAAGACCACCTTCGTCAACCTGATTCCGCGTTTCTGGGACGTAACCGGCGGCTCGCTGCGGGTGGACGGCCGGGACGTGCGCGACTACCCGCTGGAGTCCCTGCGGGCCCAGGTGGGGCTGGTGCCCCAGGAAACGCTGCTGTTTTCCGGCACCGTCCGCGAGAACATCCTGTACGGGCGGCCCGACGCCTCGCCGCAGGAGGTCGAGGCCGCCGCGCAGGCTGCCAACGCCGACGAATTTGTGCGCGCCTTTGAACACGGCTACGACACGGTGGTGGGTGAGCGCGGAGTCAAGCTCTCGGGCGGGCAGCGTCAGAGAATCGCCATCGCCCGCGCCATCCTGAAAGACCCGCGCATCCTGATTCTGGACGAGGCCACCAGCGCCCTGGACAACGAATCCGAGGCGCTGGTGCAGGCGGCCCTGGAACGGCTGATGCGGGGCCGCACGACCTTTGTGATTGCCCACCGCCTGTCCACCATCCGCAACGCCGACCGCATTCTGGTCATGAATGCCGGCCGGATCGTCGAGGACGGCACCCACGCCGAACTGATGGACGTGGGCGGGCTGTACCGCGACCTGTACGAAATGCAGTTCCGGCAGGAACAGGAGGCGCAGGCCGAACTGGTGTGACCCCGTGTGGTCACAGGTCACAGGTCACGGCAAGCTTCCCGCCCCGGCCGCATTCGGCGGTGCAGGGTGGGGAAGCTGGAAGGCCCCGTGGTTCTGATGACAGGGGGTTGGGACTACAGCGGCATGTTGCCGTGCTTCTTGTACGGCCGGGTCTCTTCCTTGTCGCGCAGCATGGCAAAGGTCTGGATCAGGCGGGCACGGGAGTCCTCCATCGGGATCACGTCGTCGATGTAGCCCTTGCTCGCGGCCACGTAGGGATTGTCGAAGGCGTCCTTGTAGTCGGCGATCTTCTCGGCGCGCATGGCCTCGGGGTTTTCGGCGCTGTTGATCTCGCGGCGGTAGACGATGTTGGCGGCTCCCTCCGCGCCCATCACGGCGACGGCGGCGGTGGGCCACGCATACACCACGTCTGCGCCCATGTCGCGGCTGTTCATGGCAAGGTACGCGCCGCCGTAGCTCTTGCGGGTGATCAGGGTGATCTTGGGCACGGTGGCCTCGGCGTAGGCGTACAGCATCTTGGCGCCGTGGCGGATGATGCCCGCATGTTCCTGCGCCACGCCGGGCAGAAAGCCGGTGACGTCCACCAGCGTCAGCACGGGGACGTTGTAGCAGTCGCAGGTGCGGATAAAGCGCGCGGCCTTGTCGGAGGCGTCGATGGTCAGGGTTCCGGCCATCACCCGCGGATTGTTGGCGACGATGCCGACGCTGTGGCCGCCCAGCCGCGCAAAGCCCACCACGATGTTCTTGGCCCAGTTCGGCTGGATTTCCAGAAAGGTGCCGTCGTCCACCAGTTCGTGAATGACCTCGTGCATGGCATAGGGCTTGCGCTGATCCGGCTGCACGATCTCCAGCAGGCGTTCGTTGCGGCGGGAGACGGGATCGCTCGTTTCCTTCACGGGGGGATGCTCGTGGGCGTTTTGCGGCAGGTAGCTCAGCAATTCACGCACGCCGAGCAGCACGGCCTCGTCTCCGTCGTATTCCAGGTGGGCCACGCCGCTTTTGCGGGTGTGGACGTCCGCGCCGCCCAGCTGATCGAAGGTCACGTCCTCGCGCGTCACGCTCTTGATGACCTCCGGGCCGGTGATGAACATGTAGCTGCTGCCCCCGCTCATCAGTATGAAGTCGGTCAGGGCCGGGGAGTACACCGCGCCGCCCGCGCAGGGGCCCAGAATGGCGCTGATCTGCGGCACGGCCCCCGAATAGATCGCGTTGCGGTAGAAGATCTCGCCGTAGCCGCTCAGCGAGTCCACGCCTTCCTGAATGCGCGCCCCCGCCGAGTCGTTCAGGCCGATCACCGGGCAGCCGGTCTTGGCGGCGAGGTCCATGATCTTGGTGACCTTGGCGGCGTTCATCTTGCCCAGCGACCCCCCGAGCACCGTGAAGTCCTGCGAGAACACGAAGACCTGCCGGCCGTCAATGGTGCCGCGCCCAGTGACCACGCCCTCGCCGGGCGCCTCCACACCCTGCATCAGGCGCCCGCCGCGGTGCTCCACGAAGGTGCCCATTTCCAGGAAGCTGCCCGGGTCGAGCAGGGTGTCGATGCGTTCGCGGGCCGTGAGCTTGCCGCCCGCACGCTGCTTGTCCTGCCGCTCCTTGCCGCCGCCGGCTTCCACCTTGCCCCGGCGCTGTTCCATCTCGGCGATCAGTTCCTGCAATTCCATGCCCGGCTGTGTCATGCGGGCCATGCTATCCAACTGGGCCTCGGGGCGCGAAAGGCCGGAGCGTTCCTCCCGGGGGGACGCTGGTCCGGCCCCTTCGGCACTTTCGCCGGGCCGGTTTAGCGCGGCGGCAGGTTGGCGAGCAATGTTCGGGCCTGCTCGGCGACCTCGGCATCGGCCAGGATCACGTACCGCTCGGCCCGCATTCCCCCGATGGAGGTGAAATCCCGCCGCCCGCCGCTCAGCGCGTACCCCACGAGTCCCCAGACCACCCCGAAGATGGCCCCCAGCACCATGCCGTAGGCCACCGAGAACAGCACATTGCCGCTGCCCAGTCCCAGAAAACTGAAGATCAGCCCCACGAACAGGCCCACGAACAGGCCCTGACCGAAGCCCAGGCCCGCCGCGCGGCCCCAGTCCAGGCGGCCCGTGACCTGTTCAACGGTTTTGAGACCCTCTCCAATGATCGCGGTGCGTTCCACCGGGAACTTCTGGTCACTCAGGTAATCCACGGCCCGCTGGGCGTCCAGGTAGGCGGTGTAGGTCGCCACGGTAATGCGGGCGCTCTGGTCCGGAATGAGGGCGGCTCGGGGATCAGGCTGGGTCATGGGTCACGTCCTTTCGCTCAGCCTAAAGACGTGGACTGCCACGCAACTGAGGACCACATTCAGAAGGCCTCATGTTCGCGGGTCTGCGCGCTTCAGGCCCCGACCTCGACCACGATGCCCTCGGCCTCGCTCATGCGGACGATGTTGGCGAGGGTATGAATCGGCACCCCCAGGTCGGCGAGATTCTCGCGGCCCGATTCAAACTGCTTTTCCACCACGCAGCCCAGGCCCAGCAGCGTTGCGCCGCTGAGTCCGATCATGCCGGTCAGGGCGCGCAGCGTGCCGCCCGAGGCCAGAAAGTCGTCGATCACGACCACGCGGTCATCCGGGCCCAGGAACTCGCTGCTGATGAACAGGTCGACGGCTCCCCCCTTGGTGCGGCTCACCGAGGAGGCGGTGAAGGCGGGCTCCTTCATGGTGAGCGGCTTTTTCTTGCGGGCGTAGACCATCGGCACGCCGAGTTCCATCGCGGCGCTGATGGCAGGCGCGATGCCGCTGACCTCGATGGTCAGGATCTTGTTGGGCTGCAGCGGAGCGAACAGTTCGGCAAAGCGCACGCCCATCTCGCGCGTCAGTCCGGGCAGCAACTGGTGGTTGACCAGGCCGTCCACCTTGAGAAACCCACCGGGCAGGATCAGGCCCTGTTCACGAATCGCGTCCACCAGTGATTGCATGGGGGCGAGTGTACCCGCCACAGTGCTGATGTGGCGCGGCCGGGGTGAGACCAGACTGGAACGGATGCCCGCCCTGCCCGATCTGACGCCCGCCGAACTCGCCGCCTTTTCAAGACAGTATGGCCTGCGCGGAACGCTGGAAAGGCTGCCCAGCGCCGGCATCGTCAACCGGGTGTACCGCGCTGTCCTGAAGGACCGGGAGGTGGTCCTGCGCGTGCCCATGCCCGGCGACACTGAGGACACTTTGACCGAGAGTGTGGCGGTTCCCGCCGCCTTCTGGGCCGGAGTGCGGACGCCGGAACTGCTGATCTTCGATGATGAGCGCCGTGTGGTGGAGGCACCCGTGACCGTATACGCCTTTGCGCCGGGGTGCAGTCTGGACGGGTACGGATGGGCCGGGAGGGAGCCACAGGTGCTGCGCGCCTGGCGGGAAGCGGGACGTGAGCTGGCGAGGCTTCACCGGCAGGTGCGGGTCGTCTCCGATCCGCACGGCCGGCTGGAAGTCATCACGCCGCCCGACACCGCCCTTACCCTGGGCCGGGTGACGGAGACTAGAGCCCGTTTTGGAAATGAAAAGACTGTCTCAGACAGTCTTTTCATATTGTGACCAGCCGGCGGAGCAGGAGACGGGTC
>NZ_BMOM01000038.1 GCF_014647075.1 Deinococcus aerophilus
CCCCTCCTCAAACCACCCTTGAGGTCGGCTGGCAACTCGTTTTCCGTCCAATCTCATAAAATCTGTCAGGCCGCCAGGGGCGGCGACTGGATTGATCAAATGCTGGGGCTAATCAAATGCTGTGGCGATCAAGTACCGCGCGGGCTCTGGCAAGGTCCAGCAGGCCGGTGCGCCGGCGAGCCCTGAAACCCAGCAATCAACGAGATCGGCGGCTGATCCTGCCTGTGACCGGGCGTACCGGGAGGCCGCCTGCGTCTGTGATTCAGGCGCCCACCCCGCGGCGCACCGGAATCAGCCCCGCTTCGTGGGCAGCCCGGCCGCCTGCCATGCCTGGATGCCGCCGCTGAGGTTGTAGACCTCGTAGCCATGCTCGGTGAGCAGCTTGGCGGCGCTGCGCGAGCGGTTGCCACTCGCACACTGGGTGATCAGCACCTTGTCCTTCGGAAGCCGGTCAAGCTGCCCGGGAAGCTGGTCGAGGGGCACGCTTCTGGAGTGCGCAATGGACAGGGCCCTGCGCTCGGCGGCGGTGCGGACATCAAGCAGCAGGGCGCCCGCCCGCACCCGGGCCTGCGCTTCCTGGGGAGTAATGGAGGGGATGGCGGGTGTCGGCGTCATGCGGAGACGGGTCCGGAGCCAGTTGAGCATACGTACCTCCTGAGGTGACCGAACTATATACCCCCAGGGGGTATGTGGTCAACGGGGCGACCTCGCAGAATCCAGCGCTGCGGGCTTCAGCGCTGCGGCCGTATCTGCCCAGGGCAATGGAACCACAGTCAGGAGGGGGGGAGCGGGGCGATAGGGGGGTCCCGGTCCTGATCCAGCAGGGCCTGCCATTCGCCGGCGCAGCGGCCGTCCGGGGTCAGCGGGCAGTGACGGGCCAGCGGCAGTTCCTGAAGGGGACCGTCCAGACGCTGGCAGATGTGTTCGCCTGCCTTGACCCGCGCGGCCAGGGCCAGGGTATCCGCCATCGGCAGGTCGTTGACGTCGTCACGCAGGAATTTCAGGAACCGGCGGTAATGCTCGATGGCCGTGTACTTGCTTTCCACCACCGACAGGCAGGTCATCAGGCGCTGGTGGTACTGTTCCCCCACGTAGGGATCGGCCTGCAGAGCCCCGACGAGCGCCTGCACCGAATGTCCGCAGTCCTGGTGTTCGCAGTGCAACAGGCTCAGTTCCAGCGTGGCCCGCACGTACGCGGACTTGTGTTCCTCGCGGGCGTTCAGTGCCCACTCGGCATCTTCTCCGGCCAGGAAATCGCCGCCGTATGTCTGGACCGCGCGCTCCAGCGCCCCGGTTCTGTCGGTGGCGGCGTCATGCTCGGCCTCGTTGAGCCCCGCGTAAAGCGCATACACATCCGACGACCGCCAGACTGCGGGGGCCAGCCGGTAACGCCCGTGCTGTTCGGTAACCGCCCCGGGCAGCCCCAGCGAGGTGCGCAGACGGTGCAGGGTGACACGAAACCGGTTTCTGGTGGTGCTGTTCACGTCCTGCTCCCACAGGTCGGCGAACAGCTGCGACCGGGTGCGGCCCTCGGGAAAGGAAAGCAGGTACAGCAGCAGATCGCGTGCACTCTGCGCACTCCAGCGCACTTCCTGGTCGCCCAGCAGCACCCGGGTCTGACCGAAGGTCCGGATCTGCAGCTCGAGCACGTTGACTCCTCGGGACTTCCCCTGAGGGGAGCGCTGGGGTGTCCAGCCCTATCTGGCCCTTCAGGAATTCCAGAAAAGGGGATGAAATCCTACCTTCCAGCATAGCCGACAGCGCCGCCCGGCGGGTGAGCAGGGGTGAAGGTTCCGCGCCGGTAATGCCGGGGTAACGTGGGCCCGCCACAATGCCCGGCGCTGGGCCCGCGGGGCTTCCAGAGCGCCCTCAGCTTCAAGGGCATGAGGGTGGAGGACTCCGGCCACCAGACCTGGGCGTCGGGCCTGCCGCTGCGCGAAAGGGGGAAGGGGTGTTCAGACATGTTCTGGTACCGGTGGATTTCGGGCCCTGCAGCGTGCGTGCCATCGCCCAGACCTGTGAGCTGACCCGCTGGTCTGGCGGACAGGTCACCCTGCTGCATGTGCTGGAGCAGGAAGGAAAGGAGACGCTGGCCCAGCAGCAGCTCACGGCCCTGGGCCGCTGGTGCCGCCGCCCCCCGAGTGTGCTCATCGTGCCCGCACACGCCGGGGTGGTGGCGACCATTCTCAGGGTGGCCGAGCGCCTGCACGCCGACCTGCTGGTGCTGGGGGCGCACGGGCGGCACGATCCGGGTCGCCGCGCGCTGGGCCGGGTCACCTGCGGCGTGCTGCTCTCGGCGCGCACACCGGTGCAGATCTCTCCTCAGATGACGGATCCCGCCGCGCACCCTCTGGAGCGCTGGCACGCTGTGGGGAGGCTGTAGGTCCCTCACGGCAGGGACCCCGGTCCATGCGGGTGCTGGCCGCGGCCCGGGCCGAAGTGGGGTCAGCCGGGCTGCAGCTCGGGCTCGCCGCCGCTCGCCGCCACCCGGACCGTGTTCCGGCCGGCGGCCTTCGCGGCGTACAGCGCCTGATCGGCGGCCTTGAGCGTGCTGGTGATGTCCTGCGCGCCGTCCAGCGTGGCCACTCCGAAGCTGCCCGACAGGGCCAGGCCCGGGGTCAGGGCGTCCCAGGCCGCGTGGTACAGCGTGTCGCGCAGCCGGGTGCACACCGCCGCCGCCTCCTGCAGGGTCACGTCCGTGAGAATCACGATGAACTCCTCGCCGCCCAGCCGGGCGAGCAGGTCCTGTTCGCGCAGTTCGGCGCTCAGCAGCCGGGTCGCCTCGATCAGCACGGCGTCCCCGACCAGATGTCCGAAGGTGTCGTTCACGCGCTTGAACAGGTCGAGGTCCAGCAGCGCAATCGCGCTGGGGTGGCCCTGCTGGGCGCGGCCGTACAGCTCGCCCAGCACCTGCATGGCCTGCGTGCGGTTGGGAGCGCCGGTCAGCGGATCGCGCAGCGCGGCCTCGGCCAGGGCCAGGGCCCGCACCTCGGTCTCGCGGACCTGATGCTCAATCTGGCTGACCAGGGCGCGCTGCTGGTGGTAATCACGGTACAGGTTCTCCACGCCGCGCGTCACCGCCTGCTGGGTCTCGAAGGCCTCGCGGTAGCGGCCCGCGCGGGCATATGCATTGGCCAGCACCTCGCGTGAGCGGGCTTCCCACAACTCGGAGGCTGCCTCGCCAAAGTACCGGACGCCCAGCTCTGCGTCCCGGATGGCTCCTTCCAGATCACCGCTCCGCGAAAACACGCGGCTGCGGTCAAGCAGCGCCCGGCCGTACAGCAGCGGCAGGTCGGCGTCCCGCGTGACCCGCACATGCTCGTCGGCCAGGGCCCTGGCCTCGGGCAGGGTACCGGCCCACAGCGCGTGACGGGTCAGGGCGTCCAGCACCGCCGAGGCGTCCTGCACGCTCAGTTCGTCGCCCCGGTCCAGCAGCGCTGCCACGAGGGCGCGGGACACGGCCAGCTGGCGTTCGCTCGTCTCGCGCAGGTGGGGGTCGCCGTCTCCGGCCATCAGGGCTTCCGAGACGGCGACCACAAAATTGACGTGGAAAATCTCCCACAGCTGATGGGCGTCGGGTTCCAGCAGGCCCGGCATCCACGGAGACGTCAGCAGTTCCAGCAGGAGCCGGGCGGCCTGACGGTAATTGCGGCGTTCCAGCTCGAAGTGCGAAGAATTGACGGCCGCCAGGGCCACGCCCCGCTGGTCGCCGAGTTCCTCGGCCAGCGTGCGCGCCAGCAGAAACTCCCGCTGCGCACCGGCGTCGTCGTAGGATTCCAGCATGGCCAGGGCCAGCGTCACGTGGGCCTTGACCTGCAGGCGGCCGTCACCGCTGGCCCGCGCGCACTGCACGCAGCCCAGAGCGTGCTCCATGGCCGCCGCGAGGTCCTTGAGGTCGAAGGCGACATACGCCGCGTCACGGTGCGCCAGGGCCTGCGCGGCTGCGCCGCTGCCAGCGTCCGCCGCCTGCAGCTTCAGGACGCGCAGTTCCTCGCGCAGGGCCGACCTGCCGGCTCCCTGAGTGGCGCCGGTGCTCACGGGGGACGCGCTGCCCTGGGGGGTCATGGCCTCGTTATCCGTCATAACCGAACAGCGCCTCAAAACTCGCGAGCGCCTGGGGATCGAACTGACTGCCTGCTCCCCGGCGCAGTTCCTCCATGGCCTGCGCGTGGGTCCATGCGGGCTTGTAGGGCCGTTTGCTGACCAGGGCGTCGTAGACATCAACCACGCTGAAGATGCGGGCGAGCATGGGAATGGTCTCGCCCCGGAGCCCATCGGGATAGCCGCGGCCGTCCCAGCGTTCATGGTGGGACCGGACCACGGCGCGCACCTCACGCGGCACGAAGACCTCATCGCGCAGCATGTGGTCACCGACAACGACATGCTTTTGCATCGCGCGGCGCTCCTCGGGCGTCAGGGGTCCCGGTTTGCGCAGGATGTCGTCGCCCAGCGTGACCTTGCCGATGTCGTGCAGGTAGGCGCCCCAGCGCAGATTCTGCAGGGCCTCATCGCCGAGCCCCAGCGCCCGGCCCAGACGCAGCGACAGGGTGGTCACACGGTCGGTGTGGCCCGAGGTTTCCCCGTCGCGCCCCTCCAGCATCCGGCCAATGGAACGCAGCGCCGCCTCGCGCATCTGGCGCATGTTCTGAAAGTCCCTGATCCGCTCCTGTGCGCGGTCCACGCGCGCCGCAACCATGTCGAGCAGAGACACGATTTCTGCGGGAAGTGGACGGGGCGTGTCCAGATTCATCAGGCCGATCACGCCGACCACGTCCTCGCCGCAGCGCAGCGGAGCGGCCAGTGCCGAGCGCACCCGCGTCATGTCCGGCCGGGCGCCCGGGTAGGACAGGTAGTCGGCAACCGCCACGCTGCGCCGGGTGGCAAGGACATCCGCGACCAGGCCACGGGGCACATGCGGCTCGCGCAGCGCGGCGCCGGCTGCCTGGGTCACCTCCACGTCCCCCTGAATCATGGTCATGTATGTAAGGCCCTGCCCGTTGACGCCCATCACGACGCCGATGGAAAAGCCGCTCAGGGCGAGCAGCAGGTTCAGGGCCTCGCGGGCGATGTCGTCGGGGTGCGAGAGGGCCTCAAGCTGAACGGACAGCGACGCGAGCTGTTCGTATTGCCGGGCGCTGCGCTGGGCATCGTCCAGAGCCTTCCAGCGGCTGTAGGCCACGCCGGCCACCTGCCCCAGCAGCAGCAGCAGCTGCGCGTCGGCGTCGCCCAGGATCTCGGGACTGTCTGTGGTGTCGGCGGACAGAACGCCCAGCACCCGACCGTCCGGATCGAGCAGCGGAACCCCCAGATACATACCTGGCCGCGGCCGGCCGGCCAGAAAATGGGCCTCCCGGCTGGTGTAGACCTCTTCCACCAGCACCGGTTGCTCCGTGGAGATCACGTGCCACCCGAGACCGGTTCCGCGCGGCAACCGGCGGCCGATGGCCAGCTCGGAACGTTGGCCGGCGCCGGCCACGACCTCAAGCACGTCGATATCGGCCCGGTACAGTGAGATCATCACGGTGGTCGCCCGGGTTTTTTGCAGGGCGAGCGTCACGCAGCGCCCGAAGGCGTCGTCGGCCGATTGGGCGAGCAGCACCACAGTCTGGACGTCCAGTTCGGGTTTCTGCACATCTGGGGTGGAAACGCGGACCTCGGTCATCAACAGCCCGGTCGGTACCCGCCTTCCCACTGCTTGCTCTCGGGAGCACGGGTCGTCATGTTCCACAGCATAGCGTCTGGGTCTGTCTGAGACCTCACAAAATGATGAACGTCGGCGGATGAACCCTTTTGGCACCCTGCCACAGCCGGGACGGGCGGCGGCACACTGCATCCGCCCGCCAGCGAGCGTCTGCTCTAGCATGCGCCCATGCAGACACGTGTTCTGGGCCACTCCGGCCTGCAGGTTTCCGTGGTGGGCCTCGGGTGCAACAACTTTGGCGGCCGCCTCGATCAGGCGGCCACCGACGGCGTCGTCCGCCGGGCCCTGGACCAGGGCGTCACCCTCTTCGATACCGCCGATGTCTACGGCAACCGGGGCGGTTCGGAAACCATGCTGGGCCGGGCCCTGGGGCAGGAGCGACCGGCGGTCGTGCTGGCCAGCAAGTTCGGGCTGCCGATGGACGATAGCGGAACGCTTCAGGGCGCCCGCCCCGCCTACATCCGTCAGGCCCTGGAGGCCAGCCTGAGGCGCCTGGGCACCGATTACCTGGACCTGTATCAGCTGCACCGCCCCGATCCGCACACCCCCATCGAGGACACGCTGGGCACCCTCGACGAACTGGTCCGCGAAGGGCTGGTGCGCCACATCGGCGTGTCGAACATGGACGCTGCGGGGGTCCGGGACGCCGACGACCTCGCCCGGCAGCGGGACTGGAGCCGGGTGACCTCCTGCCAGGACGAGTACAGTCTGCTGGTGCGTGATCTGGAGCGCGAACTGCTTCCCACCATGCGGGACCTCGGCGTGGGATTGCTGCCGTATTTCCCGCTGGCCAGCGGCCTGCTGACCGGAAAGTACCGCGCAGGCGAGCCGCTGCCAGAGGGTGCCCGGATCACCGGATCGGAGGGCGCGCAGAGCCGGTACCTGACCGAGCGCAACTGGCGCGTGGTCGGAGAGCTGCGGGACTTCGCCGCGGCGCGGGGGCACACCCTGCTGGAACTGGCCTTCAGCTGGCTGCTGGCCCATGACGTGACCAGCAGCGTGATTGCCGGGGCCACCCGCCCCGAGCAGATTGATCAGAACGTGGCGGCGGCCAGCTGGACACTTAGCCCGCAGGATCTGGCGGAGGTGAACCGCATCACCTCTGCCTGAGTGCCTGCCTGGGGCGCGACAGGGTCCCGGTTCCTGACGCTCAGGCGTGGCCTTGCAGGGCGGCCTCGCGCTGCACGTTGTTCCGGCCGGTGTGCTTGGCCCGGTACAGCGCGAGATCGGCGGCGCTCAGGGTGGCGTTCAGGTCCCGCTGACCATCAAGTCGGGCGACCCCAAAACTGGCGGATGTCCGCAGCCCCTGGGCCACGTCGTTCCAGTCCAGGGCGGCAATCACGGCCCGCAGGCGCTCACAGGCCTCGGCAGCGGCTTCCAGGGTCACTCCGGTCAGGATCACCACGAACTCCTCGCCGCCGAAGCGGGCCACACCGTCGTCCGACCGGATCTCGGCCCTCAGCCGCTGGGCGACCCGGGTGAGCACCGCGTCCCCTGTGGCGTGCCCATAGGTGTCGTTGACGGCCTTGAAGTGGTCCAGGTCCAGCAGGGCCAGGGCGTGGTGGCTGCCCTGCTGCGCCTGCCGGTAAAGCCGGTCGAGCATCTGCATGGCGTGGGCCCGGTTCGGAATACCGGTCAGGGCGTCGTGCAGGGCGGCGTCCGCGTACACCTCGGCCCGGACCTCGGCATCCCGGGCCTGCTGGGTGATCTGGCCCAGCAGGGCGCGCTGCTGATGGTATTGCCGGTACAGCGCCTCCACGTGCCGCGTGACCTCGCGCTGGATCTCAAAAGCGGCCTGGAACTGCTGGGTGTGCGCGTAGGCGTCGGCCAGCGCCTCGCGGCCTCGGATGATCCACAGCTCCTGATTCACCGCCTCGAACTGCCGGATGGCCGCCTGGGCGTCCTCGATGACGCCGGCCCACTCGCCCCCCCGGGCCTTGACCGTGCTGCGGCTGAGCAGCGCCTGACCGTACATCACGTCGCTGCCGATCGAGCGGGCCAGCTCCACCCGGTCATCTGCATACCGCTCGGCGCCGCGCAGGTCATCCTCCCACAGGGCATACCGGGCCAGCGCGTCGAGCACGTCCGGGGCGCGGAAGGTGTTGGCGAGGCCGGTGCGGGAGTCGCTGAGCGCCCTGAGGACGTGGGCCGAGTGCGTCAGGTGGGACCTGAGCCCCGGGATGGCCCCGACCAGGGGGTCTGCCCTTTTCAGGGCCTCGGAGCCGCTTACCAGCAGATTGATGTGAAAGGCCTGACGCAGCTCGGTGGATTCCGGCAGGTCCAGGCCCACCGCATGCGGGGACTCCAGCAACTCGCACAGCCGCAGGGCCGCCTGAGCGTAGGCCTCGCGCTCGATCTGGTAGTGCGCCGCATTCACGGTGACCAGCGCCACGCCGCGGTCGTCGCCCACCTCCTTGGACAGGATCTCGGCGCGGTCAAAGTGCTCGGCGGCGCCCAGGTCGTCGTAGACCTCTGCCTGCACGATGCCCATGGCCACATGGGCCTTGATTTCCAGGGGCACGTTCTGGGAAGTGCGCGCCAGTTCCAGGCAGGCCAGCGCGTGGCCCAGGGCCGTTGCGGGGTCGCCCACATCCAGGGCGATGTACACGGCTTGACGGTGCAGCGAGAACAGGGTCTGCGCATCCTGCGTGGTCTGAATCTGCTTGGTCAGGCTGCGCAGTTCGTCGCGCATGACCTCCATGGACGGTAGAGCCGAGTGGGTCATGCGCCCCTGTTCCGGATCATCATCTTCAACATGTCCTGCACCTCCATCCCATCGTTTCAACGTAGAACATTCGTTCTTGCAACGGACATACGCCGCTTCTGCATTTGGTTGATGAACGCGGCGTGACAGCGGCCTGCCGGCACAAAAGCGCCCATCAAGAAAGCGTGAGGGTCCCGGTTTGGACCGCCGGACCTACAGTGGGGGTATGAAGATCGGAATCCTGGGAGCGGGACACATCGGTCAGGCGCTCGCCCGGTTGCTCGCGCAGGCGGGGCATGACGTCGGTCTGAGCAACTCGCGCGGCCCTGAGACGCTGCGGGACCTCACCGAGCGCCTGGGCCACGGTATCAAGGCCTTCAGCAACGAGGACGCGGCCCGCTTCGGTGATCTGGTGATCGAAACCGTGCCCTTCGGCCGGTATGCAGAGCTGCCCACCGTCCAGCTCACGGACAAGATCGTCATCGACACCGCCAACTATTACCCGCAGCGTGACGGCCCGATTGACCTGGGCGGCCTCTCGGAGAGTGCGTTCATGGCCAGTCACCTGGGCGGGGCGCGTGTGGTCAAGGCCTTTAACACCATCCATGCGGCCCATCTGGAGACCCAGGGGGACGTTGGCAAGCCCCTGGAGGAGCGGCGCGCGATTCCGGTGGCCAGCGACGACGCCGAGGCCAAGGCAGTGGTCAGCGACCTCATCAAGGCCATCGGCTTTGCGCCGGTGGACAACGGGGATCTCGAACACAGCAGGTCCCAGCAGCCGGGAACGCCCGTCTACGGTCAGGATCTGACGGCCCGTCAGGCACGCGAGGTCCTGGCCGTTCGGTAACTCCGGGGTGCGGTCCGTGCCCGGCGCGCCAGACCATGTCTCCTGAGCGGGGGCCGGGGTGCGGGCCGCTCAGGGGGTGAAATGTGCTGGTCGTGGGCTGGGACAACGGGAAGATTTCCCACGAGGTCAACCTCCCGAAAGCAAATGAAAGGTGCATGGGCGGCGGGAGGCTCTGCTCCGCGTGCTGGCGTCCGTTTATTCCTACGGATGTAAGGCCAAATGTAAGGCGAACGTAAGAGTCCAAACCTTAATTTTGTCCTCAGGATTGCTTTCTCAGTACCGAGAACGCTCCTAAATCCCCATGCGTAGAGAGAGGTTTGCCGGACTGTGACACACTTTCATCTGCCGGCAGAGAACAGCCTTGCCCCCACCGCCGATCTTCCTGCGGGCTTCCACGTTCTGCGGCGCGCAGCACAGTTTTCCCCCGAGCTCACCCTGCTGCTGGACGCTCAGGGCCGCATTCAGTTTGCGAATTCAGCCGTCGGCAGCAGGCTGGGATTTGTGCCCACCGGTCTGGACGCGGGCAGCCTGGTGCATCCCGACGACTGGGCGGCGCTGATCGGCCGCCTTAAATGCTCGCATCCCGCCCGCGACACCGACCTGCCAGCCTTCCGGATGCAGTCTGCCGAGGGCGAATGGCTGTGGCTCACGGGCCGGGCCACCCACTTTCTGGACAATCCCGCCGTCCGGGCCGTGCTGGTTCACCTGCGCCCCACCGGCCGCAAGCGTGATCTGCACCGGGCTGCCCTGGCCCGGCTCAGCCGCGTCCTCAGCGGGACGTACCACGTTCCGGAGGTAGTGGACGCGGTGTTTGGAGAGGGTCTGGCTGCCGTGGGCGCGGCTGCGGGCGCCATCCTGCTGATCGGCGCGGACGGCGAGCACCTCGAAATGATCGGCCACGCCGGGTATGCGGTGAGTGCCAACTCCACATGGCGCCGCATTCCCCTCATCCGGGATGTCCCCGTGAGCCACGCCGTCCGCGATCAACGGGCAATCTTCCTGAGTGACGCCGAGTTGCAGGCGCAGTATCCAGACATCCATCAGATTCATGCTCCCTTCAAGAGCCTCGCCGCCCTGCCGCTGGTTGTCGGAGAGCGGGTGATCGGCGCGGTGTTGCTGTCCTTCCAGCACGACCGCCGCTTCGACACCGACGAGCAGGAGTTCCTGTTGACCGTTGCCGATCTGTGTGCGCCGGCCCTGGACCGCAGCCGCCTTCACCTTGAACTTCAGCGGGAGCAGGACTGGCACGCAACGGTCACGCAGAATTCCTCGGATGTCGTGGCGATCATTGACGAGCGGGGAATAATCGTCTACGAAAGCGGTTCCGTCGAACGCATGCTCGGATACTCACCCGCCGAGATGGTGGGAAGAAGTGCCTTCGATCTGATCTACCCCGAAGATCATGGTCTGATCCAGCACGCGCTGGCCAGCCTGATGCCGAACGGCGAACCGGCGTCTGCGACCTACCGCTTTCTGCACCGTGATGGGCATTGGGTCTGGCTGGAAAGTCTGGCCATGGACCTGCGCCACCATCCCCACATTCAGGGCATTCTGGTGAATTCCCGTGACGTCACCGCCCGGGTAGAGGCGCAGGCCGCGCGGGAGCAGGCCCGGAAGGAGATGGAATTCAGTGAGCAGAACTTCCGGCGCCTCGCCGAGAATTCCGGCGATCTGGTGCGGCAGTACGACGCCTGTGGCCGGGTCGAGTACTGCTCGCCCTCTTCGCGGGAATTGCTGGGCTATGACCCCGAGGAGATGATGGGGCAGGACCCGCTGTGCTTCATTCATCCCGACGATCAGTCGGTGCTGCGCGCGGCGTTTGATCAGCGCCTGACGCCCGGCACCGAGCGGCGGAAGTTCGAATACCGTCTGCGCCGCAAGGACGGCCGGTATATGTGGGTGGAGACGACCTTCCGGGTGCTGCGCGAACCGCAATCCGAGCAGATCGGGGCGTTCATCGGCACCACCCGCGACATCGAGCAGCGCAAGCATGCCGAGCACCTGCTGCACACGCAGCTCGACCGCTACCGGCACCTGCTGGACTTCACGGTCTCGATGGAACAGCACCACACGGCCATTGATCTCGCGGGCGAGGCGCTGCACAAGGCCCTGAGCCTAACCGAGTACGACTACGGATATGCCTTTTCCTACGACGACGGAGTCGTTCAGGTGCTGGCCGAGGCCGGCTTGCCTCCCGCCGTCGCTGCGCCGGGCAGGGACCTGAGCCGGCTGCCCCTGACCACGGCAGTCCGGCGGGCCCTGCAGCAGCGTGAGGCCTACTTTCTGGAAGGCGACCAGCCGGTATTCGAGCCCGCCGAGTTTCTGCCGCGCGGCCACTGGGTCTCGCTGTGCCTGCTGCCCATTACCCGGCAGGGCAAACTGGTGTCGGTGCTGGTGTTCGGCACCGATCAGGTCATCACCACCAGCGCCGACACCCGGCAGCTGCTGCGCAATGTCACGGCCCGCCTGGGGCACGCCCTGGAACGTCAGCATCACCTGGAACAGCTCAACACCTCGCGCGAGGAGACCCTGCGCGCCCTGGGTCTGGCGCTGGAATACCGCGATTACGAGACCAAGGGACATACCGACCGGGTGGTTCGCCTGACCGAGCGTCTGGGATGCGCGCTGGGCTTTGCCGGCGCGGACCTCGCGGCGCTGCGCTGGGGCGCTTTCCTGCACGATACCGGCAAGGTGGCCATCCCGGACGCCATCCTGCTCAAGCCCGGCAAGCTCACCCCCGAGGAATGGGACCTCATCAAACGGCACCCGGGCATCGGCTTTGAGATGCTGCACCACATTCCGTCGCTGCCCGCCACCACCCTGGAAGTTGTGCTGTACCACCAGGAGCGCTGGAACGGCAGCGGTTACCCCAAGGGCCTGGAAGGCACGTCCATTCCTCTGGCTGCGCGGGTCTTCGCCGTGGTGGACATCTATGACGCGCTGACCAGCGAGCGGCCCTACAAGCCGGCGTGGACGCATGAGCAGGCGGTGGCGCAACTCAGGAAGGAGGCGGGAGTGTTGCTGGACGCGCGGGTGGTCCGGACCTTCCTGCACATGCTGAGTCTGGAAGCCACCGAACACACCGACGCGGGATCCATCCTCGACGCTGACATTTCCCTCACGGAGCACATGCATGAATGACCCCAAGGGCTCCACTTTCGCGCGGCAGTCCAATGTGAAGGTCGCCGGCACGGGCGAGCGAACGATCCTCTGCGCCCACGGCTTCTGCTCCAACCAGGGGGTCTTCCGGCATCAGATCCGGGCCTTTGGGCCCACGCACCGTGTGGTCAGCTACGATCTGGCCGGATTCGGTCAGTCTGCCCCGGCGCTGTGGGACGCCCGGCGATACGCCTCGCTGCAGGGGTACGCCGAGGACATGGTGCAGCTGATCGACGAGCTGGAGCTGAGCCACATCACCCTGATGGCGGCCTCGATGAGTGCCATGGTCGGCCTCCTCGCCTCGCTGGCCCGCCCGGAGCGCTTCGAGGCGCTGATTCTGATCAGCGCCTCGCCCCGCTACCTGAACGATGACCCGTACTACGGCGGCTTTCAGCAACCGGATGTGGACAGCTTCTATCAGCTGGTCGACTCACAGCAGGCCTGGGCCGACGCCCTGGTTGGCATGATGCTCAACCGGCCGGTGTCGCTGCCGCTGCAGGAGATTGCGGAGAGCGTCCAGGGCGTGACTCCGCAGGTGGCCGGTGTGGTGGCGCGCGCCATCTTTCAGTCGGATTTCCGTGCCCTGCTGCCCCAGGTGACGCATCCGGTGCTGGTCACGCAGACCCGGGCCGACAGCGTCGTGCCGGAAAGCGTCGGACACCACCTGCACCGCCATCTGCCGCAGGCGACGCTGGAATTCCTGCCGGGGGTGGGGCACATGCCGAACTTCACCGAGCCCGAGCACTTTAACCGGGTGGCCGGTGGGTTCCTCCGGGGGATTCAGGCCGCTTCATGAAGGTCGGCGTCGTGACCGCTGCCGATACATGGGGTGTTCCAGCACGGGGTTGAGGACAGCAAAGACGGAGCGCAGTGGGCCATTGAGCCACTGCGCCCCACGCATCTGATTGTTTTGCAGGAAGGGGATCGGACTTCTGCACCGCCGTCCCACCGCCGTCTGACGGCCGACCTGTTTCCCGGGGCGGGATAGAGCGACTGCTAGGACAGGCGGGGGCGACCGACGAGTACGGTCCGCCACTCATCACGCTCGGGGAAGTACCGCACCTCGAACTCGGCCGGGGGCTCGAGCCGCACCTGCGCTGGGCGCTGGGAAAGACGTGGGCGCTTTGGGCGGCCGATATGGGCAGAGGAAGTGGTGGGCTCGAGCCGCAGATTGGCGGGCGCTGTGGCCGGGACCGGGCGGACAGGGCCGCCGGTCAGGTGGGGTCGGGATGGAGCATCGGTGAGTTTGGCGGAATTCATGGTGCCTCCTGACTCCAGCTGGGCCGGGCACTTCTTTGGCGGAAGCTGCGCGGCCGGTGCTGAGCTCAGCCTGCCGCAGGAGCTCTGACGAAACTCTGACTGCGCCGCTCCATGTAGATGGACCGTAGTCGTCACGGAGGGTCGGGACTGTGCAGGGGATGACCGGGTGGCCGAGCTGTAAAGAGGGGATAAAAGGGCGCTAAAGGGGCGGGGGCGCAACTGTAATCGTCCTCCGGGCCACGGATGCCGGGCCTATAGCCGTGAATGGACGCTGCGTGACCGGGCAGGAATCTGAGATATAGATCAGGGCATGAGCGCTCCTCCAGCAGACGTCGAGGAAGTCCGCCCCCCCGGGGTCGATCCTCGGATCCGGGTGTTCCATGCCGGTGAGGAGGTCGATACCTTCGTGGTCCTGACCCGGCGTTTCGCCGTGTTTATCGACACCATGTCCACTCCAGCGCTGATGCGGCAGGTGATTGAGCGGGTCCGGCCGGCCCTCCAGGGACGCCCGGTGCTGGTGGTCAACACCCACGCCGACTGGGACCACGTCTACGGCAACCAGCTGTTCGCGGCCGGGGGAGAGTTGCCGGGACTGATCGTCGGCAGCTTCCGGACCCGCCAGCGGCTGCTGGACCCGGCGGCGTCCGGGCGTCTGGCGGCCCAGCAGGCCGAGGACCGGCGTTTTGAGGAAGTCCGGCTGGTCCCGCCCGAGGTGGTCTTCACGGAGGGACTTACCCTGGACGGCGGTGACCTGACCCTGGAACTGATCCCAACGCCGGGCCACACCCCCGACCACTGTTCGGTCTGGATTCCCGAACTGCGCACGCTGCTTGCGGGAGACGCGGCGGAATTCCCCTTTCCGAGCGTGCAGTCGGGCGAGACGCTGGAACAGGTGCGCAACTCCCTGCGGCGTCTGGTCGCGCTGGACCCGGCTGTGGTCTTGCCCTGTCATGGCGGGACCACCGATCCGGCCCTGCTCGAGCACAACCTCACGTACTTCCGCGTGTTGCGCGAGGCGCTGCAGGACAGCCCGCTGGCCGCCCGGGGAGCGTTCCTCAGCGACGGAGATCTGCCGCCGCCGCTGACCTATGAACACATCCTGGCCGGGCTGGGCGCCTCTCCGTCCCGTGTTCCCACGTTGTACCGCGAATTTCACCTTGACGCGGTGCGGGCCACGCTGGACGAGTGGGCGCAGCATACGCAGGGCCGTGCGCTCACCCCCGGGCGGACCGCGCCGGACTGAGCGCGCACGGTCCGCCCGCCACACAGGTCTGTGGAGTTCACGCTATGTTGGGTGGGCGAAATTCCCCTGCCTGCCATGACGACGCCAGACTCCCTGATTTCCCCGCCCCTGCCGTGGCTGGAAGCCCTGCCCGACCCGACCGTCCTCGTGGACCCCGCGGACGGCGGCCGGGTGCGCTCCGCGAACGTGCGGGCCGTCCTTTACTTTGGCCGCGACCTGCCGGCGTTGCGGGCCGGGACGCTGGAACAGCTTATTCCTGAACTGGCCGCCCAGGAGCCCGGCGCAGCGCCGCAGGCGCTCCGGCTGGCCGGAGCCGGCCCGTGGGCCTGGGTAGACGTGCGCCGCTTTCCGGTGGGCGACCTGCTGGCGGTGCAGCTCTCGGACGCCACTGCCCAGCACGTGGCCGAGACGAGCGGCCGCGTCCTGTCGGACCTGACGGCGGCGCTGTCGCGGGCGCTCAGTCGGGAGGAGGCCGCCGAGGTCGTGCTGCGCCAGGGGCGCGCGGCTCTGGCGGCGGCGTCGGCAAGCGTGTTCTGGTTCGACCCGGTGGCCGAAGAACTGGTTCCCGCGGGCACCTGCGGAGACAACCCGGCTGGTCCCGGCCCCCACTGCTCCGACGCAGCTTCCACGCTGGTGGCCGAGGCGTTGCAGTCGGGGCAGCCGCTGTTTCTGGGGGCCACTGAAGTGCGGGCGCGGTTGCGGCAAGACTCCGGGGTGCCGCTCAGCGCCGTGGCCGTGCCGCTGATGTTCGGTGCGCGGGCGCTGGGAGTGGTGCACTTCGGCTTCGTCCAGGACCGCGAATTCGGCGGCGCAGAGCGGCAGTTTGTACAGGCTGTGGCCGGGCAGCTCGCGCAGGCCGTCGAGCGCGTCCGCCTCGCCGCCGCAGAGCGCACGGCGCGCGAGCAGGCAACCTGCCTGCTGCACGTCGGCGAACGCCTGCTCACCCAGCAGGACCCGGTCGCCCTGCTGGGCGCGCTCGCCCGGCTGGCGGTGGAGGGTCAGGCAGACTGGTGCGCGGTATACACCGAGCGCGGCGGTGCCCTGTTGCCCCAGGTCTTTGCCCACCGTGATCCGCAGCAGCAGCAACTCGCGGCGGAGTACCTCGCGGCCTTTCCGCAGTGGGTGGACGGTCCGGGGCCGCTGGCGCTGGCCTACCGCGAAAACCGGGTGGTCCGGGTGCCGGTCATCACGCCGGAGATGGTGCAGGCTCTGGATCTGCCCGGGGAGCAGCTGGCCCTGCTGCAGGCGATGCAGGTCCGGTCGTCGCTGGCGGTGCCGCTGGTGGTGGGCGGGCAGCGGGTGGGGGTGCTGAGCCTGGTGCGGGTGGGGGGTGCGGAGCCCTACCAGGAACCCGACGAGGCCTTCGCGCAGGAGTTTGCCCGGCGGGCCTCCCTGGCCCTGAGCCACGCCCGGCTGACGGCCGAGCGCGAGGCGGCCCTGGCCGAGGCGCAATTGGAGCGGGCCCGACTCACCGCGAGCCAGGCCCGCTATCAGGCCCTGATCGAGGCGACCGCCCAGTACGTGTGGACGAACTCCCCGGACGGCGAGATGTTTGGCGAGCAGCCCGGCTGGGCCCAGCTCACCGGTCAGACCCAGCCGGAGTACCAGGGCTACGGCTGGGCCGACCGGCTGCATCCCGAGGACCGCGGGCCGGCCGTGGATGCGTGGCGCGACGCCGTCCGCACCCGCACGCTGTACCAGATCGAGCAGCGGGTGCGCGTGGCGGACGGCAGCTACCGCTCGTTTCTGGTGCGGGCGGTGCCGCTGCTCGCCCAGGACCACAGCCTGCGCGAGTGGGTCGGCCTGCACAGCGACATCACTGAACTCAAGCGCGCCGAACAGACCCTGCAGGCCTGGGGCCGCGAGCTGGAGCGGCAGGTCGAGGCCCAGACCCGCGAGCTGCGCGCCGCCAATGAGGAACTGGGGGCCTTCGTCTACACCGTGTCCCACGACCTGCGCGCGCCGGTGCGGCACGTCGGCTCGTTTGCGGGGCTGCTGCGCCGGAAAATCGGGGACCACCCTGGCCTGCTGAAATACGTGGACCAGATCGAGGGGGCCGCGACCCGCATGGAGGTGCTCACCGACGCCCTGCTCGGGCTGGCCCGGACCGGCGCGGCGCAGCTGGCCAAGACGCCGGTGGACCTCTCTGTGCTGGTGGACGCAGTGTGCGCGGACCTGGCCCCGGACCTGCACGGCCGGCAGGTGACGTGGCGCGTCGCGGACCTGCCGGCCGTGCAGGCCGACGCCGGGCTGCTGCGGCAGGTGATGGCGAATCTGCTGGGCAACGCCGTGAAGTACAGCCGGGGCCGCGGGCATACGGTGATCGAGGTCCGGGCCCAGGAAACTCCCCAGGAAGTGGTGGTGGCCGTGCAGGACAACGGAGTGGGCTTTGACCCGCAGTACACCGGCAAGCTGTTCGGGGTGTTCCAGCGCCTGCACCACCACAACGAATTCGAGGGCACCGGCGTGGGGCTGGCGAACGTAAGGCGCATCGTCGAGAAGCACGGCGGGCGGGTCTGGGCCGAGGGCCGGCCCGGCGAGGGAGCCACCTTTTTCTTCAGCCTGCCCCGCGGGTAAGTCAGACTCGTCCCCGGGTCCGCTTCACGGCTGGAGCTCAGCCGCTTGACAGCCGGCTCGCCTGCCAGTACTTGAGAAAGGTCTCGATCTGGTCCAGAAAACCCTCGAAGCTCGCAGACTTCGCGAGGTAGGAGCTGGCATGCAGCGTGTAGGCCTTGCGGATGTCGTCCTGCGCGTTGGACGTGGACAGCATGACGATGGGGATGGTGCTCAGGCGCGCGTCGTCCTTCATGGCCTCGAGCACCTCGAAGCCGTTCATGCCCGGCATGTTGATGTCGAGCAGGATCACGTCGGGTTGACAGGCCCCGGTGCGCAGCAGATTCAGCGCCTCCTCGCCACTCGCCGCGCAGGTCAGCCGGCAGTCGGGGCAGAGCTGATCAAAGGCCTCTTGGGCGAGCAGTTGATCGTGCAGACTATCGTCGATCAGCAGGTAGTGGAAGGACAGCGTCATTCCCCAGAGAATAGGCGTTCTGTGAAGAAAAAGGGCCAGACAGCGGCGTTCCTGCCGGCCGGGTGAAACTGGCCGGCCCGGGCGTGGGGCTGTGGCGTATCCTGGGGGTTATGCCTGAGCACTCTGTGACATGTCGTGTCGCCCTGGCCGCCTCCGCGGCCACCGGATGACCGATACCGGTTCCGATCTGCACCCCGGCGAGCTGCAGGCCATCATGGATGACAGCTCCGACTGCATCAAGGTGCTGGATCTGGACGGCCGTCTGCTCTCCATGAACGCCGGTGGGATGCAGGTCATGGAAATCGAGGACTTCAGCAGCTGTCAGCATGCTCCGTGGCCGACCTTCTGGGAGGGTGAGGGCCGCGCGCTGGTGGAACAGGCTGTCGAGGCGGCCCGGGGCGGACAGACCCGGACCTTTGAGGGACTGGCCCGGACGTTTGCCGGAACCCCGAGATGGTGGGAGGTCCGGGTCTCCCCGGTCCGCACCCCCGACGGTGAGATCACGCGGCTGCTCGCTGTTTCCCGGGACATCACCGTGCGCCGGACTCTGGAACAGGAACTGAGGGACACGCAGCGGCAACTGCGGGAGCGTGCCGAGACCCTGGAAGTGCAGGTGGGACAGCACGAACGGGCGCTGGCCGCCTTCGTGCGCTTCACGACGCAGGTGGCGAGCAGCACCGACCTGAAAGAACTCGGTGAGGCGGCCGGCGAGATCATCCGGGACGCCGTGGGCGGGGCCATGAGCGGGTTGTACCTCGTGCGGGGAGACACGGCCTACCCGGCGGCGTTTTCCAGCAACACCCCCCCGGAGGTGCGGCAGGCCCGCCAGGCCGGGGTCCCGCTGAACTCCCCGCTGGTCGCCGAGGCCCTGGCGCGGCGCGGCACCGCCTTCGTGCAGGGAGACGACGGCCGCCTGCAGTCTGTGGGCTACGCCAGTGCGCTCAGCGTCACGGCTTTTCACGCGCGCGGGCGTCCCTACGCCCTGTTCGCCACCGGCACCGGCCGCCCGGCGTGGACAGCCCACGAGCAGGCGATCATCGGCTCGGTGGGACAGGGGCTGGGCTTGGCCCTGGAACGGGCGCAGCAGACCCACCAGCTTCAGGAGCGCACAGCCGGCCTGGACGCCTTTGTGGCCTTCAGCGAGGCGTCGGGCGTGAGCACCGACCTTCTCGACCTGTCGCGCCGGGCGGTGGAGGTGCTGCAGGCCACCCTCGCGGACACCGTGGCCGCCTACCTGGAACCCGACGGGCCGCGCTGGAAGGCCCAGGTGTGGTCGGACCCCCTGACCCCCGAGGAAGCCGCGGATCTCGCGGCAGGCGTCGCCACGCAGCCGGTGGGGGGGCTGCAGGTGGTGGAATCCGGCCCGGAACCGGGGGCCAACGGGGCCTTCGGCACGCGGGCGTTCTACCCCTGCGTGGTGGGCGGCACGCTGCGCGGCCTGCTGGCCACCGGCACCCGGCGGACCGACGACTGGACCCCACGCAAGCAGGCGGTGTTCAGCGCGGTAGGCCGGAGCCTGACCCTGGCCCTCGAGCGGGCCGCGCAGGCCCAGGCCCTCACCGCGCAGCGCGACGCCCTCGATCTGCGGACGCAGGAGCTGCAGGCGGCCAACGAGGAACTCGAGGCCTTCACCTACTCGGCGTCGCATGATCTGCGCACGCCCATCCGGCACGTGATGGGCTTTGCTGACATGGCCGCGCGGGCGCTGGACCGGGGCCAACCGGACAAGGTCATCCACGCCCTGAGCGTGGTGCGTCAGGGAGCCACGCGCATGGAGCAGCTCATCGACGGCATGTTGATGCTGTCCCGGGCCGGTCGCCAGGACTTCCGGCCGCGCATGGTGGCGCTGGAACTGCTGATTGCCCAGGCCTACCGCGACGCCCGGCAGGAATTCCCGGCACAGGTGGTTGAGCTGCGTGCCCCTCCAGCGACCTCGGTGTGGGGAGACGCGACGCTGCTGCAACAGGTTCTGAGCAACCTGATCAGCAACGCCGTGAAGTATTCCAGCACGCGTGAGACCTCGGAGATCGAGGTGCGGGTGGAGGAACACGACGGCGCGTGGCAAATCTCGGTGCATGACAACGGCGTGGGCTTCGACCCGCGTCATGCCGGCAAACTGTTCGGAATCTTTCAGCGCCTGCACCCCCAGGACGCCTTTCCCGGTTCCGGGGTGGGCCTGGCCACGGTCCGCCGGATTGTCCTCAAGCACGGTGGGCAGGTCTTTGCCCACGCCCAGGAGGGCCGCGGTGCCACCTTCGGGTTCACGTTGAGCAAGCCCCCGGTCCCATAAGCGGGTAACCACGCCCGGCGGGCAGGCGGTCATCCACCGCATATGGGCAGACGCAGGGGCGGAGGGACTGCGGCAACGCCGGCATGTCGTGCCGGCTCTGGGGGCGCGGCGGGGATCACCCGCACCCCGCTGGGCCGCCAGATCGGGGGCGTCAACCCTGTGCTATAAAATTTCGCACGGATCGAGAGGGCCGGTTGCTTCAGGAGCCGCACCCTTTTGTGCGGTCTGCTTGTGCGGTCTGCCGCCGCCCAGCCGATGAGAGATCCGTCCCGCCCCGGTCAGAACGTTCCAGTTCAACAGACAGGAGGACCGCCCATGACGTCAGGCCCTGAAACCGGCAAGCCGCTTACCATCATCGCCAAGCTGAAGGCCCGGCCCGGCAAGGAACAGGAAGTGTATGACGCCTGCCGCGCGTTGCTGGAGCCCACCCGCGCCGAGGCGGGCTGTATCAACTACGACATGCACCGCTCCACCGAGGATCCCGGCGTCATCGTCTTCTACGAAAACTGGACCACCCGCGCCCTGTGGGACGCGCACATGCAGTCGCCGCACCTGACGTCCTTCAGCGCCGCGACCGCCGATACAGTCGAGCTGTGGGACATTGTTCAGGCCGAGAAGGTGGACGGATAAACCGGTGAAGATCACATTCTACGCACATGCGAGCTTCCGGCTTGAAGAGGGCGACCTGGCCGTGGTGACCGACCCCTACACGCCCGGTCCCAAGCCCGGCAGCGGTTTTGAGCCCATCGATGAACCTGCCGATCTGGTGATCATGAGCAGCAGCACCGACGACTTTCACAGCGACCCCAGCCACGTGCGGGGCCGGGGAGGAGGGCGTCCGGTCGTCGTGGACGCGCTGGAACTGCCGGAAGGGGGAACGACCGTGCTGGGCGTTCCCATCACGCCCTTTCCCGCTTTCGAGAGCAGAAACTATGACTTTCAGGGAGAGTTCGGCCGGCACCCCGATGCCAATGCGCTCTACCTGTTCACCCTGGGCGGCATCAATGTGCTGCACATGGGTGATACCGGCAACCCTGTTGCCCCGGAACATCTCGAGCAGCTCCGGGGCCGGGTGGATGTGCTGCTGGCCCTGGCGGGAGCACACGCCACCATCGCCTATGACGACCTGGACGCGGCCATCGGGGCCATCGGCCCGCGCATCATCATTCCGATGCATTACCACAGCCCGCGCGGCTGGCTCAACATCGAGCCGGTGGACGCCTTTCTGTCGCGTTACCCGGCCGGAATGATCACGCGGGTGGGCGGCCCCAGTCTGGAGGTCACGCCCGACACACTGCCGGCCGAGCCACACATTTATGTCCTCGACCAGACGCGCTAGTCGTCTGGTCTGGGGTCTGTGACGGCTTTTGTGCTTCGGGCCGTGTGTTCAGATGAAGGGCGCTCTGTGGAGGCAAAGCCTGTCCGGATACGGGCCGCCGTGGCGGGTCATCCAGGAGGGCGGCGAGGTCTGGTGCGCGACCGGGTGGCCGTACAACAGGGCCTGCCGATGACCCGGATGCTTCGTTCTCCGTCTGCGGGGCAGCCGGGTCCGGAAGGAGTATTTCTCACCCTGGGAGGTTTCCGCACCATGCCTGAACCGGACCAGAGGGGGCCGTTCGGGCTCGGCTTGACCGGGGATGCCGCGCGGGAGTGCGGTCCCCTCCGGCCCGGAAGGGACGCTCTGCCCGACCCGCCGCCATGCGTCCACGAGGGGCGCCTGCCGGGAAACAAACCAAGGAGACCCGCATGACTGCCCGACCCCGATGTACCATCCACGATCACCACTACGGCTGGGACAACAGCCTGCCGCCCGCGCTGGAAGTCGAGAGCGGCGAGACCATCGAATTTGAGGTGGTCGATTCCGGTGGGGGGCAGTTCACCCCCCGCTCCACCCACGCAGACGTCACGGCCCTGGATTTTTCCAGGATCAACCCGGTAACCGGCCCGGTTCACGTGCGCGGGGCACAGCCGGGCGACGCCCTGGTGGTGGACATTCTGGAGTTCCGGCCCTCAGGCTTCGGCTGGACGGCCAACATTCCCGGATTCGGGCTGCTGGCCGAGGAGTTTCCCGATCCGTACCTGAAACTGTGGCACTACGGCGAGGGCGCGGCGGAGTTCCTGCCCGGCATCACCGTGCCGGTGCGGCCCTTTCCCGGCACCATCGGCAACGCTCCCTCCGGGGCCGGCCACCACTCGGTCGTGCCGCCCCGGGCGGTGGGCGGCAATATGGACATCCGTGACCTGACGGCCGGCTCGACCCTGCATCTGCCGGTGGCCGTGCCCGGCGCCCTGTTCTCGGTGGGAGACACCCACGCGGCCCAGGGCGACGGCGAGGTCTGCGGCACCGCCATCGAGTCGGCCATGCACGTCACCCTGCGCTTCACCCTGAAAAAACAGGCACACCTCAAGACGCCTCGCTTCTCGACCCCGGGCCCCGTCACCGGGCACATCGACCACAAGGGCTACCACGTCACAACCGGACTCGGCCCCGACCTGTACGCCGCCGCGCAGGACGCCACCCGCGCCATGATCGAGTTCATGACGGCGGAATATGACCTGGGACCGCAAGACGCCTACCTGCTGTGCAGCGTTGCGGCGGATCTGCGAATCAGCGAGATCGTGGACGCCCCCAACTGGCTGGTGGGCCTGTACCTGCCCCGGAGCATCTTCCGGTAACAGTGCCGGAAGAGCCACCGCACCCCCGTCTGGTGCGCGGCATGATAGACAGAGTCGTGTTCTGGTCTGCTGGGGAGAAGGTCAATCTGTCGGGGGGCCCGCAGACCGGCCGCCCCCGCAACCACACCCGGCGAACTACTCCCGCTCTTTTCAGGTCAGGCCAGAACCGGGATGGTGGAGACGGCCCGGGCCGGGAACCCGTTCAGCGCGGCCCCGCCCGGTGAATCCGCCTGCCCTGGCGTCGCCGCGTCCCCTGTACGGCGCCCTGCTGTACTGCGCCGCCCTGCTGATGTTCGCGTGTCTGGACGGCACCACCAAGGTGCTCACCGCCCATTACCCGGTCCCGGTGGTTGCGGCCGTTCGCTACGGTACCCAGCTGCTGCTCATGACGGCGCTGCTGCCCCGGCCCCGGCGCACGCTGTTTGTTACCACCCGGCCGGTACTGGTGGCAGTGCGTTCTCTGAGTCTGGTGGTGGTGACCCTGATGATGGGGTACGCCCTGTCGCGTCTGCCCCTGGCGGAAGCCACCTCCATCGTGTTTCTGGCCCCCATGCTGCTCGCTCTGCTGGCGGGTCCGGTGCTGGGAGAGCGGCTGAGCATGTCGCGCTGGCTCGCGGTGATCGGCGGCTTTCTCGGCGTGCTGCTGGTCGTGCGCCCTGGGGGGACCCTCGATGCCCTGGGGGTGATGTTTGCGCTGCTCGCCGCGGTGTGCAACTCGATTTACCAGCTGCTGTCCCGGCTGCTTGTCGGCGAGCGGACCGTGAGCCTGCTGTACCAGTCGGCGGTGGCCGGAACCCTGGTCTTCGGGGTGGTTGCCCCCTTCGTGCTGGGTGGCCCGGCCCTGACCCCGGCCACCGTGGCGCTGATGTTCAGTCTGGGCGTCAGCGGAGGTCTGGGGCATCTGTTCTTCACGCTGGCCTTCCGGGAAGCTCCGACCTCGCTGCTCGCCCCACTGTCCTACCTGCAACTGTTGTGGGCGGCCCTGATCGGCCTGCTCGTGTTTCATCAGGTGCCGGACGCCCTCAGCCTGCTGGGGATGCTGGTGATTGCGGTATCCGGTATCAGCGTGGCCTTGAGGTCCACCCGCCGCCATACTCCGCTGGCCGACGCGTGAGGGGTGCCAGGGCGTCTGGTGGCGTCTCTTTTGGCGACGGGTCGTCAATGCGGCTGTAGGTGCGGGCGTGCAGCAGCAGTTCTCGCAGGCCGACTTCGCGCACGGCGCCGCCGTTCAAGGGGCGGACGGGAATCCAGGGTTCGTGCAGCAGGTTGAAGGTGGGGGGGCTGTTCACAGGGTGGTCCTCATGAATCCTCCGGTGGGTCAGGCGGTGTTGCGGGCGGGTGGGGTGTCGTAGCGGGCGAGGGTTTCGCGCAGTTCGGCGAGCCACGCCTCGCGG
>NZ_BMOM01000039.1 GCF_014647075.1 Deinococcus aerophilus
CGGTGGCATTTTCGGTTGTCACAAACAGAAAGTGTCCCCTACCGGGGACGCTTTCTCATACTTTGTGTCAGGCCGTCAGCCCTCTGCAGTCACGAGCGGCGCGCCAGCATAAAAGCGCAGGTGCGGCTCACCCGTGACATTGTCAAACTTCTTGAGCCGGGTGTCCTGGGTGGCGTCGTGAACAACCATCACGCCGTCTTGAGCAATGGCGACCGAGCAAAAGGAAGTGCTCCGAGGCCCCTGTGAGATTTCGGAACCGATTTTGGCTTTGAACCACTGCCGGTCCTCATCGACGAACGTCACTGAAGCCATCGGCATGTCGAAAAACTGTGCCGCGAGCGTCACCAGCCGGTCGAATTGCGGCTCAGGGGCAGTGTCAAGAATGCCAAATCGGTAGAGGGCCGCCAGCCGCTGCTGCTCGTTGTCGGTCTCAGCAGTCAGTTGAGGATTAAAGACCGCAGACTCACTGGCATTCATCTGGCAACACTGCATCAGTGCCTATAACATAAATCTTAATGTATTTCTTATGAATGGAGAGAGGGTGCTGATCTACTCCCAGCAACCGGTTCTGGAGTTTCCGACGTGTGGTGGGTCGGTGTATTCGGTGTTGCAACGCTCCAGGAGCGAGATTTTTCAGCGCAGAGCGCGGTGCGTGGGTATTGCCGTCGGCCCTCCAATGTTTGATCTTTTCCGCAAAGTCTTCCAGCGATAGGAACCTGTGGGTGTTCAGGCACTCATCCCGGAAGCTTCCATTGAACGGCTCGATATGAGCATTGTCCTGAGGCCGTCCAGAACGAGAAAAATCAAGAGTCACCCGATGCCCGAAAGTCCACAGATCCAGAGCCTTACTGACGAACTCACTGCTGTTCACTTGGATGCGCTCGGGATATCCCATGAGATCGACCCCCTGCTCCGCCCGGATGCCGACGTTGACGTGGATGGCCAGTTATTCCTGTGAAAACACATCCAGCAGTGTCAGCGTTGTGAACCGTCTGCCGCCGAACAACGCGGGCGGCTGATTCAGGCCTACCGGCAGGTTGCTGCAGGCGTCCCGTCCACAGCTTGCTAGGGCAAGCCGACAGGCTGCGAGGGCCAGACCAACCGTACACCCTGATCGGGGCCGGGTTGGCGGCCAAATCTGGCCTTTGCTCAGGTTCAGCGCACGAACGCCTCCACGCTCAGGAAGCCCTCAAAAACTGCTCCACGAGCGCGGTGTTCAGGTCAGCCACGAGATCCTGCTGCATTGAAATTGGGTCTGCGCAGCCTTCTGACTGTGGATGCGCTGATCGAGCTGCTTGCGGTCCAGAGTCGATAGCTGGAAGGTCAATGCGAACGGGCGCTCTTCTCAATTCTCTTGCCCCGGGGACCTCGGATAACCAGTTCATCGGAATTCGTATGGATTGTTCGGCAACGGTCGGGGAGAACCCTCGGGCGTTGTCTGACATATACAGCCGGGTCCCCTCAGTGTCGCCCACGGCGGGCAAGCTGCTTCTGAAAAGCCAACAGCCGTGCCGGCGACACCTCCCCGGCCCGCACCGCCGCCTGCACGGCGCAGCCGGGTTCGGTGGTGTGGGTGCATTTGCGAAAGCGGCACCGGGTGGCCAGCGCCTCCAGCGCTCCGAAATCGGCGGCGTCCGCGTCCCACACGGCGATGTCGCGCAGTCCCGGATTATCGATCAGCAATCCCCCTCCGGGCACGAGGTACAGCGTCCGGCTGGTCGTCGTGTGCCTGCCCTGCTGGTCGCTGGCCCGGATCTCTCCGGTGGGCGCGGCCACGCGGCCCAGCAGGGCATTGGTGAGGGTGGATTTGCCCACCCCGGAAGAGCCGATCAGGGCCAGCGTGACTCCTTCCGTCAGCAGCGCCCTCACCCCTTCGAGTCCCTGATCTCCCTGGGCGCAGGTGACCTGGATATTCAGGTCAGGGTCCAGCGTGCGCAGCTGCTCCACCCACCAGTCCGTATCCACGCGGAGGTCGGCCTTGTTCAGGACCAGGACGGGCTGCGCTCCACTCTGTTGCACGGCCTCCACATAGCGCCCCAGCCGCTCCAGATCGAAGTCGGCGTCGGGGGCGGTGACAATCAGGACAAGATCGACATTGGCGGCGATGACCTGTTGCCGGACCGCCTGGGCCCGCCGGCCCTCATCCGCCGCACCCACCGCGCGGGCAAAGGTGGTGCGCCGCGGCAGCACGCCGACCAGGCGCCCCCCTTCCTCGGAGCCGGCCTCGAGCACGCACCAGTCTCCGATGGCCGGGGTCAGCGATCCGTGGTGCCGCAGGGTACCGGACAGCCGGGCCTCCTGCTCGCCGTGCAGGCCACGCACCTGAAAGGTCTCGCGCTGGACACCGACGATCCGCACCGGCGTCAGCCGGGCACGTCCGTCGTCAGTCAGTGGGGCGCAGAAGGCCTCGAAGGCCTCCTGAAAGTCCGCGTCCCAGCCCAGTGTCTTCAGCTCAGACGACATGATGCGCTCCAGTCTTTGGGTGGCTCACCGCAGAGCCGGATATCGGTGGGGTGTTTGTCGGGAAAGTCCATGCCCCCATTGTGTCGTGTCCGGCCGGTGGATGCGCGCCCGCGGCAGGATGCCGACACTTTCACACAAATACACAATGGCAGAAGTGTGCCGCTTTGCCGGGCGGGGGATGGGCATCTTCGGGCCGCGCCCCTTCAAAGGCGGGACCCGATGAGATCAGGCTTCACCTAGAACGACTCTGTCATCGTCTGGAGATGACCTGCCTCTTCCACCCTTCAGGGTATTCCATCTCCCTGCGGGTACACCGGCGTCCTGCGCGGCACGGTATCGGTGGGAAAACCACAACCGGGTCGTCGTCCTCTCACCTCGACCTCCGCTGACCCTGGCGGGCGGACTTGTCTGCCCAGGAGGCCACCAGATGCAAGTGGGGGACACCGCCGGAAAGCGCCAGGGCTCAGCGTTCGATGCCGGGACACCGCAGAGGAGCCCATCCCGCCATGCCCGCCCGCATGCAGGCCGCGCGGCCCGGACCGGTCCCGGCGGGCCGCCTGCGTTATGCTCGGTCCATATGTTCTCAAACGGACCGGACGCCGGCCCTGATTCCTGTATCCCTGCCCAGTCCCTCAGCGAAACGACATGAGCGTGCTGCTGACGCTGGCCATCATCCTGACCATGGTGGGATTCAATGCCCTGTACGTGGCCGCCGAGTTTGCCACCGTGGGGTCGCGCCGCTCGCGGGTACAGGCCGCCGCCGAGGGCGGCAACCGCGCGGCCGCCGCCCTGCTGAACATCCTGAGTGATCCCCGGCGGCTGGACACCTACGTGGCCGCCTGTCAGATCGGCATTACCCTCAGCAGTCTGGTGGCGGGGTCGTTTGGGCAGGCCCGGCTCATTCCCCTGCTGTCGCCGGTGCTGGGCTCGGTGGGGGGGACGGTGGCCGCCACCGTGGTCGTGCTGGTTTTCATCACCATGCTGCAGGTGGTGCTGGGCGAGCTGCTGCCCAAGACGGTGGCCCTGCGTTATCCCGAACGGCTGGCGATCGCCGTGCTGCGGCCCCTGCAGCTCAGCCTGCTGCTGTTCCGGCCCCTGATCGCCGTGTTCAACGGCGCGGCCTTCGCGGCGATGCGCGCCTGGGGACTGGATACCGACCACAGCCACGCCCACGTCCACTCCCCGGAGGAACTGGAGGACCTGTACCGTCAGAGTGCCCGTGGCGGCCTGATCGACGCTGCCGAGCGCGACATGGTGTCCGGCGTGTTGAACGTGGAGACGCGCCTGGCCCGGGAGATCATGACTCCCCGTGTCCGGCTGATTAGCGTTCCCGCCACCCTGAGTGTGCGCGAGGCGTTGCAGCGGGTGGCGGGGACCTCCTACTCCCGTTTTCCGGTGACCGACGGGCAGGCGGACGATGTGGTGGGCATGGTTCACCTACGGCCGCTGTTCCTGGCCGCCGAAACCCGTCCCGAGACCCCGGTGTCTGAGGTGATGGTGCCGCCCCTGGTGGTGTCCGAGGGGTTGAACGTACCGCGCCTGTGGCAGCGTCTGCGCCTGGAAGGACGGCACAGCGCCGTGGTGGTGGACGAGTATGGCAGCGTGGCGGGGCTGGTCACGCTGGAGGACACGCTCGAGGAGATTTTCGGTGAAATGCAGGACGAATTCGATCAGGAGGACGACCCGGTGTCTGTCCAGGGACAGCGCGTCAGCGTGCGCGGCGACGTGCTGGTCAAGATGTTGAACGACCGCTTTGAACTGCAGTTGCCCACCGACGAGGTGGACACCATCGGCGGGCTGATGTGGCAGCGGCTGGGACGTCTGCCCGAGGTGGGCGACGAATTGACTTTCGGCGCCATCACGCTGCGGGTGGAGGCGATGCACCGGCGCACCGTGCAGCGGGTGGGGTTCACGATGGCCCGCGCCGGGGATGACCGCAATCAGGAGACCCACCGCTGATGCTGAGTTATCTGTTGCCCATCCTGATCATCGCCGTGCTGGTGGTGCTGAACGGGCTGTTCGTGGCCGCCGAGTTCGCGCTGGTGGCCTCGCGCCGCAGCCGCCTGAAAACGCTGGCCGAGGGGGGGAACCCGGCGGCCCGCTGGCTGTACGACCTGACCGGACACGTGACCGGCAAGGACCGCTATATCGCCGTGGCACAGCTGGGCATCACGCTGGCCTCCATCGGGCTGGGGATGTACGGCGAACCCGCGATCGCGGCGTGGCTCTACGGTCCCTTCGAGGCGCTGGGCCTGCCCTACGCGGCGGCCCACACGGTGGGGTTCGTGGTGGCCCTGAGCCTGATCACCTTTCTGCACGTGGTGTTCGGCGAGATGATTCCCAAGGCGCTGGCGCTGCAAACTCCGGAAACGGTCAGCGTGCGGGTGCATCCGCTGATGCGGGTCTTCGGTCTGCTGTTCCGGCCGATGATCGCCCTGCTGACCGCGCTGGCGCTGGGACTCATGCGCCTGCTGCGCATCCGCGAACCCGGTGAGGGCGCGCTGCTGTACACCAGCAAGGAACTGAGCATCGTCACCGAGGAAAGTGCCGAGGGCGGGCAGCTCGCAGAACGGCAGCGCGCCCTGATCCAGAATATCTTTGCCCTGGAAGACCACGACGCCGGAAAACTGATGACCCCGCGCCGTGATCTGGAGACGCTGTCTCTGACGGCCACACCGCAGGAGGTGCTGGACCGCCTGGCGGGTTCGCCACGCAGCCGCTACCCGGTGTATGACGGCGACCTTGACGCCGTGGTGGGCGTGCTGCACATCAAGGACTTTATCCGCGCCCGCACCCTGGGCCACCCGCTGCACCTGGGCACCCTGATGCGCCCCCTTCCCAGCGTGCCGGCCAGCGCTCCCGCCGAGGACCTGCTGGGTCTGTTCAAACGCGGGCGCAGCCACGCTGCTCTGGTGGTGGACGACTCGGGCGACACGCTGGGATTCGTGACCCTGGACGACCTGATTGATGAGGTGATGCGTCCGGGTTCAGGTCCCCGGGAAGGCTAACTTCAGATCGTCCTGGCCGACTGCACGTCTTAAAGCGGCGAGGAGATCCCACCCCCGTGGTCCCTCAGCGCAAGCAAGGGTGCCCACCGTCGTCAGCCGGATTCGCAGGCCAGTCCGTCCCGGTCTCCATCCAGCTGCGTGCGGTATCCCGGCTGACCCCGCCGGATCGGCAAGGTGGCGCCTGCCGCCCGCGCCGCCGCACAACTCGCGAACCCTCCCGGCGGCACCACGGGCGGTGTTCTGGCCCGGTCCCCACTGGCCTCCCCCTTGAGCTGAGCGGCGCAGCTGCTGCCCTTCGGCAGGCTGAACCGGCCGGCTCCGGCCCGGTTGACCCGGTACCCCAGATCCTCCAGCGCCCCCAGCGTCAACACGCTGACCGGGTTGACCCGCCCGGTGAAGTCGCCCGCGTCCCCGGACAGAATCTCGGCGCAGACCGCCCGACCTGACCAGTGCCCGGCATCCGGGTCCAGGGGCACGCCCGGTCCCTGGCCTCCCAGCGTCCGGTAGGCGGCCAGCGCACGCGGCCCGGTGTAGTACAGGGCCCCGCCCACGCGCCGCACCAGGGTCCGTCCGTCCGTGTCACCACTGACGGAGACCCGGTAGTCCGCTTCCCACAGCGTGCCGACACCCAGCACGTGCAGCAGCTCATGAATCATGGTATCGAGCAGGTCCTCGCGCGGCAGGTCGGACAGTCCATCGGAATTCAGGTCGATCACGCCGTATACCGGCAGGTAGGAGCCGTCACGCAGGTCACATGGCATGCCGGTGGCATACACATCGTCCTTCAGGCGCTTGACCACCACGAAGACCAGCAGCTTCTTCAGGGTGCCCTGCACCCGGGGCAGTCCCCGGTCGCAGTCGTTGGCGGCAATATCGACCCGTACCGGCACAAACGGCGATGTGATCAACGCCGAGACCCGCGCCGCCGCGTCCCGCACGGTGGCCTGCTGCGCGGCCGTCAGGGGTCGGCCCAGCAGCCGCGTCTCGATACCGAACCCAGCGGCTCCCGCATGGCCCAGCAGGGCCCACGACAGCAACAGACACCACGACCAGCGCCACCAGCGCCATACAGGAAGATGCACCGGCCCACTCTACGGCCCCAGCCACCGGGACCGCCCGCACGCTACAGTGGTTCCAAGCACCGTTCCATCCTGTGCGCTGCGGCGCCGACCCGGGGTCTCTCCAGGGTTCACGGCCCGCCTTCTGGAGGTTCATGACTCACGCCGCCCCCCGGTTTCCGATCCCCGCATTCCTGCGGCCCCTCCTGACCCGCAGGACCTGGACGGCGGCGGTGGTGCTGGCCCTGCTGCTCGCCGCACCGGCCACGCACGCCCAGGGAACCGCGTCCCGGACCATCGACGTGGCCGTCTCTGGGACCACCACTGGCCAGGAATTACCGGTGCGCGAGGGCGATATCCTGCGCTTTACGCTCAGCGGTGCGGGCGGCACCGGCTACAGCTGGCAGGCGCTCGATGTGGACCCGGCCTACCTGGTTCTGATTGACCGGCAAACCGTGCCCGCCGCCGCTGCCAGTGGACCGGTACCTGTGGTGGGCGGCGCCGGCCCGACCACCGTATACCGCTACTTCGTACGCACTTCCCTGCGCCGGGGGGGCGTGGCCCTCAGCGTGCCGGTGGTCTTCGTGCATCTTCCGCCGGGCCGCGCTGGCCGCGTGGAGGTTACCCTGATCCGGTATGCCCTGGTGCCCCGCTAGCCTGTCCCTCCGGGTCCGGCTGATCCGCCAGCCGCGTGTCTCCTCTGCTCCTGGCTCGTGCCACAGCCGCAGCACGAAAATACATTCGCGCTGGAATTCATGCCTCTCCCGGCGTGGGGTCGTTCGGGAACGCCCGGTCATGCCGGAGATGTGGGTCAGGCGTGGCGGGACGTGTGGTGTCCTCGTGGGTGCCGGGTGGGTGCGGGGACGGTGCGGGTTCAGGTCCGGCGTCTCCCGCGGGCTTCTCCACCGTGACGGTGCCGGTCATGAAGGGGTGCGGCCCGCAGTGGTAGGTGTAGGTGCCTGGTTGGTCGAAGGTAAAGGTGGTGACACCGCCCCGGCCCAGACCGCGTGAGACCTCGGTGCCGTCGGGAGCCCGCATCACCAAGCCGTGCGCCACGAGGTCCGCGTTCCGCCAAGCCACGGTGGTGCCGAGCTTCACGCGCAGGTCGGGCGGCGTGAAGTGGAAGCCTGCGGCGCGGACCGTCGGGTGGTCCGCGTCGGTCAGGAGGGGCAGGTGACCCACCTCCGGCGGCAGGTTCATGCCGTGCATGCCCGCCCCCCGCTGCGCCTCTTGCGGATCGGGCTGGCCGTGCTGGTCGAGCGGCGGCCCGCCCTGCACCATGAAGTGAATGCCTCCCGGGTATGCACCATCGTTCGTGGCGTGCGGTCCGATGTGGTCGTGGAACACGAAGCGTCCGTCACGGCCCTTCACCAGCAGGTCGTAGCGTTCCCCCGGCCCGATCAGCAGGGTGTCTGCCTCATACGGCTGCGGCAGATCATGCCCGTCTTTGGCCACCACCAGAAAGCTGACTCCATGCAGGTGCATGCTGTGTACCTCGTACCCGAGGTTGATCATGCGGATCAGGCCGACGTCACCGGGGGGAAGCGGCAGGTCCGGGATGAGCGGGGCACTCACGCCGTTGACCAGAAAGTAGTTCGCTGCCGGCCGGTGCACGGTGTTTTCGGGGTCCTGATGGCTGTCCCACTCGTCGAGGATCAGGGTGTGCTCACTCTTCCAGAGCTCCGGGGTCCCGCCGCGCGGCTCCACGATCAGCGCGCCGTACATGCCCATGTCGAGGTGCAGGTTCGTCTGAAAGTGACAGTGGTACGCGAAGGTCCCCGCCTGATCGGCGACGAATTCATAAGTGTAGCTCTGCCCGGGCAGCACCTCATCCAGGCCGTCCATGCGCTGCGCGACGCTGGTGATGCCGTGAAAGTGAATGGTGTGCGGCTGGTCGAGGGTGTTGTGCAGCGTGACCCGTACGAGATCGCCCTGCTGTACGCGCAGTTCCGGCCCCGGCACGCGGGCGGGCTGTCCGGGAAAGCCGTAGGCCCACTGCTCGACCGTGACGCCCGGCGCAATCTCGCGGTGTACGCGCTGCACCTCAAGCGTGAACTCCCGCACCTGCCCGGTGTGCTGCTCGACCGGAATGCTGCCCACCGGCCGGGCCAGGAATGCCCGGACCTCCGCGTCGCGCGGCGTGGTGGCGGGCGCGTCGGCCACCGCGGTCCCCAGGATCACGGCGGCGCAGATGACGATGAACAGACTCTGCACTCGGCCTCCGCGTCCGGATGGACCTCACTTCACGCTGAAGAATCGGGTCATGCCCAGCATGGCGTGCGGCATCTTCGTTTTGGGGTCGGTGACGAAGCAGACCGCGAAGTAGTTGCCGGGCGCGAGGTTCATGTCGATGTACGTGGTCTTTCCGGGCGAGATCACGCCTCCGCCGTGTGTTTCGTCCATCGAGATGGGGGACTCGTCCTGCGTTCCGGACGGACCGTCACTCATCATGAACTTCATGACGTCCGCCTCCGTCTTGCCCGGTTTAACCGGCATGATCATCACGAAATGCGGCTGGCGCCCGTCGTTCACCACTTCCCAGGTGTGCTGCCCGGCCGCGATGTTGGTGGCCGGGAAGGCGAGGGCAAAGTCCGCGAGCTGCAGCCGGTAGTCCGCCTTCGGGGCGGCCGCCGCGTTGTCGCCTTTGGTCACCTCAAACGTCTGGAAGTACCCCAGGTTGGCCAGGGCCTGTGGATTCTTCTCGTCCCCATTGCTGCTCGTGGTAGACACCACGTAGGTACCGGGTTCCAGGTTCACGGTGAAGTCATAATTGGCTTTCGCCGCGAGTTCCGGAACGCCGCCGTACAGCTCCGAGGAGTTGATGATGCGGGCCTCGACGTCGGCAGAGTTGTCCCCCGGATCGGTGGCCAGGGCCGCCACAGCACTCTTGAGCGTGTCGGCGCTCACGCCCGGGTTGAGCTTGAACAGCTGTATCTCGGCCGGACGGTCCGTGTCGTTCTTCAGGGTGAAATGCACGTACCCGGCGGGCACCTGCGCGGGTACCTGGTAGCCGTCCTTCGTCGTGGTGATCGTGACGTTGGGCGCGGACTGGGCGGCGGCGGCGCTCAGCAGCGTCAGTGTCAGGGCGGCCAATGAGAACTGAAGTGCATGCATATGGACCTCCGGCCAGGGCTGGCCTGTGCATTCCCGCCGCAGCGCCTTGACGCTGCCTGTTCGGTTGGCCTGAGCGTAGACAACGCAGCGTGACCGGGGCGTGATCGGGGTGTGGGGGCCCGGTTGCCGGCCCCACTCACTGCTGCGATGCGCCGCATCCTGTCCCCGCTCTGGGGCCGTGACGCGGCCGTTCCAGCGTTGGCAAAGTCCCTGCCTGTCTTTCTACAGGGGCGCGGATGGCGCGACGCCCGGCCCCCGTCCGACGCAGTGCCTGCCGGTGTCGAGGCCGGTTCCCCAACGCGGGAGGCCTTCCCCCGTTCCATCAGGTCAGGTCCAAATGTGAGATTCAAGCGGCTTTGGGTGTGTACTGCGGACGGTAGCCTCACAAACTCCGAAACTCTCTGGAGCTTCGAACCTCATGGACCGGGTGTGGCCCCTGCGGCACTGACCTGGCCGCCCGACGGGCGACGGAATCCCGGCAGGATCACCAGCAGCACTCTGACCCCAACTGGGCTGCACCTCAACACCGGGAATGCGCTTCCTGGTGAGGGCAATACCCGTTGCCTGAAGCTGCTGAGCAAGCTTCGGCGTGCCTGCGTCCCGACGCTCCTGGACTTTTCATTGCTGAATGGAGTCTGACATGGCTGAACCTTTCCTCGGCGAAATAAAACTGGTGGGCTTCTCCTTCGTGCCGCGTGGCTGGGCGTTCTGCAACGGCCAGCTGCTGCCCATCAATCAGAATCAGGCGCTGTTTGCCCTGCTGGGAACCCTCTATGGCGGCGATGGACGAACCACCTTCGCGCTGCCGGATCTGCGCGGGCGCATTCCACTTCATCACGGTGCGGGGCCGGGCCTGCCCCTGATGAAGCAGGGCGAGCGTTCCGGCACGGAAACCGTCTCCCTGACCACACGGGAGGTGCCGGGTCATACGCATCTGGTGAACGCCAGCACACAGGCGGCCACGCGGACCACGCCAGACGGCACCTTCCTGGCGACGGCCGGCAGCGATGAAATCTACCTCGCTGACAACCCGACAGACGCGCTCAGCCCGTCCTCGGTGGCGAACGCTGGTGAGGGGCTCCCCCACGACAACCGCATGCCGTTCCTGGCCCTGAATTACATCATTGCGGTGTTCGGCATCTATCCCTCTCGGAACTGATGGAGGCCACCATGACAGATCCTTATCTCGGCGAGATCCGCGCCTTCGGCTTTGGCTTCACGCCCCGGGGCTGGGCGCTGTGTGATGGACAACTCCTCCCCATTGCCCAGTACACGGCCCTCTACTCGCTGCTGGGCACCATCTATGGCGGCAATGGACGCACCACCTTCGCGTTGCCGAATCTGCAGGGACGCGCCGCCATGCAGCCTCGTCAGGGACCCGGCCTCAGAAGCCACCGACTCGGCGATGTGGGCGGAGCAGAGTCGGTGACCTTGACTCCACCGCAACTTCCGGCGCACACCCATACCCTGCAGGCCGTCGCCAGCCCGGCCGAAAGCGCCACGCCAAAAGGCAAGCTGCTCGCCCGCGTGGTGGGCGGACCGATCTATTCCAGTGGACCGGCCACGGTCGCCCTGGCCCCCTCCGCGCTCACTGCTCAGGGCGAGGGTCAGCCCCACAACAACCTGCCGCCCTATCTCACGCTGAACTTCTGCATCGCGGTGCAGGGGTTGTTCCCCTCTCGTCCTTAGCGCTGAGGGAGGGCCAATGCTCCATGGGATGACGCCATGAAACCAGATCTGAACCGCCGCACCGTTCTCAAATCCCTTGCCCTGGCCGCCGCCACCTGCTCTCCGGGTCTTGCGGCGCAGGCAGTCAGGGCCGCGCCTGCCCGTCCGGCTCCGAGGGTAGGCGTGCTGCCCGCCCGGAGTGTCTACCCTGGCCTGGGTCAGCGTTACCTGGCCGGTCTGACCCTCTCGCTCGGGGCACCGGGCGTGGCACAGACCGAAGTGGTGGTCCGCCACGTCGGCCCACAGGCCGCCGCACTCGAAGCGGCGGCCCGCGAGCTGCTCGCAGAAGGCGTACACCTGTTGATCTCGCTGGGCGACGGTTCAGCGGCGGCGCTGGCCGCTCTGGCCGAGCGCCACCATGTTCCGCTGCTCGTCAGCGAACTCGGCAGCCTGATGCCCCGGGGCGAGACAGGCAGCCCCTTCGTCTTCTGCAATTCCTTGCAACTGTGGCAATCCGAATGGGCCCTGGGCCACTGGACGGCCCGGCACCTGGGAAACCGGGTTCAGGTGGTGACCACGCTGCTGGAAAGCGGGTATGACCTGCCATATGCCTTCGCTTCAGGCGTCGCTGACGGCGGAGGCACGGTGGTGGCAACCTCGTTCGCCGACAATTTCGGCGGTGGCCACGAAACCGACCCGGTACTGGCGAGCGTTCGCGCCCTGGGTCCCGAGCATGTTCACCTGATTGCCAGCGGCCCGCAGCCTGCGGCGTTCATCGCGGCCTATCAGCGCCACTTCCTCCTGCCGCGCCCTGCCCTGAGCCTCTCGGGTCTGGCCGTATCCGGGCCCCGCCCGGCCGCAGCGGGCGCCGCCGGGCGGCACAGCGCACTGTCCTGGGCCAGTGGCCTTGACCTGCCGCTCAACCGGCTCTTTACCTCCAGTTACCGCCGCCTCCACTCCCAGGCCCCCGACGCTGTGGCCGCGCTGGGTTATGAAACGGGCCGGTGGCTGCTGCAGGCCCTGGATGCGGTCGGTGGTCAGGTGACACAGACCCAGGCGTGGCTGCAGGCCTTTGCCCACGCCCGCTTCGACAGCCCGCGCGGCACCGTCTGGGCCGATCCTCAGACCCGCCGGGTCCAGGCCCCCATCTACCTACGCCGCTCGGCGGTGAAAGGCCGGGCCGTGTCACAGCAGGTCGTCCAGGTCCTGAGCGCTCCACCGCTGCAACACCGGGCCCTGCAGGCGCTGCTGGACATGCCGCGCAGCGGCTGGAGCATGCCGTATCTGCAGGGCTGAAGGGTGCTTGCCAGACAGCGGCCTGAGCCGTCGTCTTGACAGGACCGGATGACGAAACGCTCCCGCGGGAGGGTGGCGCCCGGCCCTGCGGGCCCACTGGACCGGATCGGGCAGAGATGCAGCAGTCGGTGATGGCCGGGCGGGTGCTGCACCTTCGGGTGGAAAAGACCACCCTCGCCCACCAGCTGCCCTGGTCTGGCCTCAGGATGTGAACGGGTTTGCGGTCCGAAGGCGCTGGATCCGGGAACCTGCACGTGGCCTGCAGGCTCCGGTGGTCTTCCTGGCAAAGCGGGCAGGACCTCAGAAGTGGCCTGCCTGAAGGGCAACGCGCTCCCCCGTGCCTTCACGAGACACGTCAACAGGGCTGAGCGGTCGAGGAATTGGGTCGTCGTTGCCCAGGGAGACCGGCGGCCGGGCACGGCATGCTGGGGGACCGGAACACGCGCCCTGAATTTGGGCCGGAGCACTGCCGAGACGCACCATTCCCGGAGGTCCCCGCGTGGTTCCATTCAGACGACCTTCACGGCGCGGGACGATGCCTGGGCAGGCCAGGGCCGTTCGTGGTCCGGGCTTCGGATGCGGCATTCTGCAGTTATGACCGAACTCCCCACAGCCCCGCCCAGGGTTCCCCGTTCCTTCTGGCAGGGCTTGCGGGCCTTTGTGCCCCTGATTCCGGGGGTGATGCCTTTTGGCATGGTGGCGGGCATCGCGGCGGTGCAGGCCGGCTTCTCGCCTGCCCAGTCCATTGCCTTTTCCCTGATCGGCTATGCGGGGTCGGCGCAGCTCGTGGCTTCACAGATGTTCGGCCACACGCCAACCCTGCTGATCGTTCTGGCCACCCTGATCGTGAATCTGCGCTTCGCCATGTACTCGGCCTCGCTGCTGCCCCTCTTTGACGGCGTGTCGCTGGCGCGGCGCTGGCTGCTGGCCTACGGCCTGACCGACCAGAGCTATGCGGTCACGATGGGGCGGCCCGCTTCGACGCCGAATCCGGTGGCGTACTACGCGGGGGCGACCGCGCTGATGTGGCTTACCTGGCAGAGCGGAACCGCCGTCGGGGCGCTGCTCGGCGCGAGGATTCCCGCACACTGGCCGCTGGAGTTTGCCGTGCCGCTGAGTTTTATTGCGCTGCTGATTCCAGTGCTGAGAAGCAGACCCCAGGTGCTCGCCGCTGGGATTTCGGCCGTGGTGGCCGTGGCGACCTACAACCTGCCGTTCCGCCTGAACCTGATTCTGGGTGCGGTGTGCGGCATTGCGGCGGGTCTGCTCATCCAACGGTGGAAGGGACAGGCGGCATGAGCACCTGGCTGCTGATTCTCGGGGTCGGTGCCGGGAGCCTCCTGTTGCGCGCGTCCTCTCTGGTGTTGCTGCGGGGCAGGAAGCTGCCGGACAGCGTCACCCTGTCTCTGGGACTGGTTCCCGCCTCGGTGCTGGCGGCCCTGATCGCCCCGGAACTGCTGTATGCCCGCGGCACGGGCGCTTTCGATCCGTTCAGTCCGCGTCTGGCGGCGGGCCTCGTGGCCGCCGCGGTGGCCTGGAAAACCCGCAACCTGCTGTGGACCCTGATTGCTGGCCTGGGGCTGCTCCTGCTGCTGGGCTGAGATCGCGGTGACCGGGCCAGGGTGACTGAGAAAGGTGCAGGGCAGATGGGCCGGAGTGCTTCTCGGTTCTCCGACTGCCGGAAATCTGAACACAGGAGAGCATGGGAAGCCGTCCCGTTTTCCGTTGGGCCCGGAAGCAGAGCGCAGCCGGACCCAGGACTCCCCTCGATCCCCTCTGTGAGGCATTTTATCCTTCCCTGTTTTTATAAACAGAAGGTCTATAGCTGACGAAAATGAGTAGAGTCACAGGGACTAGGCCCTAGAACTCGTGGAGTGACTTAATACTATAGTGGAATACTGGAGGTGAGGTCGGGATTATCGGGCCATACTGGCCCCCGCCCCGTAAGGAGAACGCCATGCGCACTTCTATCCTGAGCGTCCTGATGGCCGTGTCCCTCGCCGTCAGCTCCGCTTTCGCTGCAGGGACTGTCCATCCGGTGGTCGCCATGGGCGATGGGCAAATCTACAAGGTGCTGTACACCGAGAGCTCGTGGATGTCGCTGGCCATACCGCTCCGGGTCCTGGGCGGCGATGTCCCCAGCGATGTCAGCCTGTCGGTCAGTGGTCTGCCCGACGGCACGACCATCACCCTGGACAGCGTCCGTCAGGTGGGCGGCATGTTGTTGCTGGAGGTCACGGTCAGCCGTGACGATGACACCCTGGCGGTTTACGACACCGCGATCATTACCGTGAAGTCCGGCGACCAGATCCTGACCACCCTGAGTATTCCGGTGATGGGCGCCGCCTACTAACGAGGAATGATTTCAGCACGCTGCGGCTCCGCATACAGCAGACATCTTCACTGGAAGTGCTGCAACGGAGTCGCGGAGTGGTCGTGGCCCGTTCGGCATTGAACCGGCGGGCAACGCTTTGCCGGATCCTGAAGGGCAGGGGGGAGGAGCCCCACCCTTTGCCGTGTTCAACGTCGCCGGCTGTTCCAGGGCCGTTCTGCGGGATAGAAGACCCGGCACGAAATAAGAAGTCGCTGTGGTCGCCTTTGTCGTTCTGATGGCGGCCATCACCTTGGCGGTGGACCTTCTATTCTTCAAAAACCGCTGCCGGGACTGGCCGGCGGCGAAGGTGGAACCAGTCCTGAAACGGTCCTCAGCGCGGCGGCGGAAAACGCCCCCAGCCTGCGCCGTCGCTGGAGAGACTGTGCTGGAGGGAAAGGTCCGGCCGAACGTCTAGACTGTCCGGTGTCCATGACCGATGTCTCCAGCTCCGACCCCTTTCACCCCTCAGCACTCCGGGCCACCCAGTTGATGATTCACCTGCAGGGGGTGACGCAGGCTCTGGCGGCCGTCCGTCAGCAGGATGAGGTCTTTGACATCGTCCTGCGTGACGCCCTGGATGCTCTGGGCGGCATCTCTGGAGCGGTCCTCCTCGTTCAGGACGGTCGGCTGCACGTTGCGGCGCGCAGTGGCCAGGACGGGGCGAGCGTCTGGCAGGCGGGAGACCTCGAAGGCCACCGCCCCAGTCCGGACGCGCTGCGCTCGAACACGCCGCTGTTCTTTGGCAGGAGTGGCGATCTGGCGACCGCCTACCCGGAACTCGAGGCCCGCACAGGAGGCGTGGCCGCCGTTGCCAGCGCCGTCCTGCCCATGGTGGAAGACGGCCGGCCCCTGGGGGTGATCGTGCTGGATTTCCGTGAACCGCACGACTTCAATGCGGATGAACGGCGCTTCCTGACCACCCTGGCCGGGCAGTGTGCCCTGGCGCTTGACCGCGCCCAGCTCTCCAGCACCCTAGAGCGCCAGATCGAGGACCGCACCGCCGAACTCGCTGCCTTCGTGCGCTTTACCGAGGTGGCCGACAGCGAGACGGACGTGCTGACGCTGGCGGCGCGGGCCGGGGAGGTCCTGAGCGTCCTCTTTCCGAGCTGTTCGAGCGGGTATTACGTGCTGGAAGACGGCCTCTGGAAACTCAAGGTGAACAGCCGTGACCTCGAGGCCGAGCCGGCGCTGCTGGACGTCCTCAAGGCCGGAATGCCGCTGGACATCCCGGTGTTCGGGCAACTAACGCAGACCGGTGGGCCGGTGTTCGTGGACGCCTGGAACCCGGAGCGCGAACGCTTGCCCTGGACCGGAAGTTACCGGGCCGTCGCCCTGTATCCGCTTGTGCCGGACGCCGCCACCCAGGCGATGTTTGCCGTGGGACTCAAGGATACCCCGCACTGGACCGAACCCCACAGGGCGGTGTTCCGTTCGCTGGGCCGCAGCCTCAGCCTGGCCCTCGAGCGCACGCAGACCGTGCGGCAGCTCAGCGTCAAGAATGCCGAGTTGCAGGCCCGCACGCTGGCACTGGAAGGTGTTGCCCGGCTGACCCATGACCTGAGCCGTCAGGGCAACCCGGCGCAGCTGATCGAGCAGGTGCTGCAGCTGGTGTTTTCCCTGCTGCCCGCCGGTTATGCGTCGTTCTGGGAGGTCCGCGACGGGCGCTGGCAGATGACGGCGCAACTGGGCGATGTCGGCCGCCCCGAGTGGCAGGCGACCCGGTTGCAGGGTTTCGGGGTGGGCCAGGCCCCCAGTCTGGACCAGCCGTATCAGACCCGGCAGCCGCTGTTTCAGGACCACTACGACCCGGCCCGGGACGCGCTGCCGCATGTGATGGATCACCTGCTGAGCATGGCGACCCTGCCGGTGGTGGTGCACGGAACGGTGGCGGGCGTCCTGGGCGTGGCCCTGTTCAGTCCGCGTCCGTGGGGCGCAGCCGACCGGGCGCTGCTGACCACACTGGCCCAGAGCCTGGGACTTGGCCTGGAGCGCGCCGAGCAGCTCCGGCAGCTGGAAGCCGAGGGAGCTGCCCGGGAGGCCTTCGCGGCCTTTACCGAGGCGGTGGGCACCCAGACGGACGTGCTGGCCCTGGCCCGGCAGGCCTTCGAGGTGCTGCGCGGGCGCTTTGCGCACGCCAGCGCCGGCTACTACGAACGCGAGGGAGAGCTGTGGAAGGCCCGGGCCCACACCGACGACCTGCACGGGGACGTGCTCGCGATGATCCGTGCGGGCCTGCCGTCGCAGACCCCCATGATCGCCCGGATGCTGCGTGCCGGAGAGGTGGTGTTCACCGACGCCTGGGATTCGCTGCGCGAGGAGCTGGAGGGCACCGAGGAATACGGCAAGGTCGCCAACTACCCGTTGATGGTCGGGGGTGAGGTGCAGGCCATGCTCTCCATCGGCCTGCGGGAACGCCGGCAGTGGAGCGGGCCCTCCATGGCGCTGGTGCGGGCCGTGGGGCGCGGGTTGACGCTGGCGCTGGAACGCAGCGCCACTGCGCGGCGGCTGGAGGACCAGAACGCCGAGCTGCAGGCCCGGACCCAGGCACTCGAGGGCTTCGCCGAGCTGACCCGCGATCTGGGACTGACCGCCGAGCCCAGTGTCCTGATCCGGCGGGCCATGGAACTGGTGCTCACGCTGCTGCCACCGGGGTACGCCGCCTTCTGGCAGATCTTGGACGGGCAGTGGCACGTCACCACGCGGGTCGGTGAGGTGGGCAAGCCCGAGTTGCAGGCCGCTCTGCAGGCCGGGCTGGCAGTCGGTCAGACCCCGAGCCTCGATCAGCCGCACCACACGCGCGAGCCGCTGTTTCAGGACCACTATGACCCCACGCGTGACATCGCCCCGGAACTGGCCGATCACGTCTCGACGCTGGCCACCCTGCCGGTGCTGGTCAACGGCAAGGTGGCCGGCATTTTCAGCGTGCCCCTCTTTGGGCAGCGCGCGTGGAGCGCCGCTGATCAGGCTGTTCTGAGGACGACGGTCCATAGCCTGGGGCTGGCGCTGGAACGCGCCGAACACGTCCGGCAACTCCAGGCGCAGCGCGACATGTTGCAGGCCGCCAACGAGGAACTCGAGGCCTTTACCTACTCGGTCTCGCACGACCTGCGCACCCCGGTGCGCCACATCGTCAGCTTCGGCAGCATGCTGCGCCGGTCGCTGCCCGAGCCGCTGGACGAGAAGACGGTGCGCTACGCCAGCATCGTCGAGACCGCGGCGGTGCAGCTCAACGGGCTGATCGACGGCATGCTCGATCTCTCGCGCACCTCGCGTCAGCCGCTGCGTACCGAGGCGGTGGATCTGGGCCGGCTGGTGGAGGCTGCCCGCAAGGAAATCATGGTGGCCCAGCCGGAACGCCGGATCGACTGGCGGGTGGCCGATCTGCCCACCGTCGTGGGGGACGCTGGCCTGCTGCGCCGGGTCGTCGCCACCCTGATGAACAACGCGGTGAAGTACACCCGCCCCCGCGAACTCGCGGTGATCGAGGTGTGGGCCGAAGACCGGGGAGAGACCTGGGCGGTCCTGGTGCGCGACAACGGGGTGGGCTTTGCCCCGCAGTACGGCAAGAAGCTGTTTACCGTCTTTCAGCGCCTGCACCGCCAGCAGGACTTCGAGGGAGCCGGCGTGAGTCTGGCCAGCGCCCGGCGCGTCGTGACCCGGCACGGCGGGACCATGATGGCCGAAGGCCAGCCCGACGCCGGGGCCACCTTTGGCTTCACCCTGCCCAAAACGGGTCCCGAAGGAGCGGAGCCCGCCGGCAGTGAAGCGTAGGGCTGCGGCCCCCAGCGCTGTCTGAAGGTGCTCCACATCAGCCGCACCCCCGGCGGGCCTAGAACACAGGGCATGCAGAGCGTCAATCCCGCCAGCGGTGAAGTCATCGCCACCTACGAAGATCACACCTCCGAACAGGTTCAGGCGGCCATTGCCCGCGCACATGAGGCCTTCGGGTCCTACCGGCGCACCCCGTTTGCCACGCGGGCCGGGTGGATGAACGCCGCCGCCGACGTGCTTGAACGCCGCGCCGATGAGCTTGCCCGGCTCGCCACCCGTGAAATGGGCAAGACCGTGGAGGCCGCCCGGCAGGAGGTGCTCAAGTGCGCCGTCGCCTGCCGTTTCTACGCCGAACACGCCGAGGGCTTTCTGGCGCCGAAGACGGTACAGACCGAGGCGCAGGAGGCCTACGTGGTCCACCAGCCGCTCGGGGTGGTGCTCGCGGTGATGCCCTGGAACTTTCCGTACTGGCAGGCCTTTCGCTTCATTGCCCCCACCCTGATGGCCGGCAACACCGGGCTGCTCAAGCACGCCAGCAACGTGCCCGGCTGCGCCCTGGCCATCGAGGACGTGCTGCGGGAGGCGGGGTTCCCCGAGGGCGTGTTCACCACCCTGCTGATCGGCAGCGCGGGCGTGGAGGGCGTGCTGAAAGACGACCGCGTGACCGCCGTCAGCCTGACCGGGTCCGAGGGGGCCGGGCGCGCCGTGTCCGCGACCGCCGGAGGCCAGCTCAAGCCCGCCGTGATGGAGCTCGGCGGCTCCGATCCCTTCATCGTGATGCCCAGCGCGGATCTGGACCTCGCCGCAAAAACGGCCGTGACCGCCCGCACCATCAACAACGGCCAGAGCTGCATCGCTGCCAAGCGGTTTATCGTGCACGCCGACGTGTACGACGCCTTTACTGAGGCCTTCATCGCTGGGCTGAAGGCCCTGAAGGTCGGCGACCCGGAAGCGGACGACACGGACGTTGGCCCCCTGGCCACGCCGCAGATTCGTGAGGACATTCACCGGCAGCTGCAGGACGCCGTGAACAAGGGGGCGCGCGTCCGGCTCGGCGGCGAGGTGCCTGAAGGCGACGGCAACTATTACCCGGTCACGGCCCTGGATCAGCTCACGCCCGAGATGGACGTGTGGCTCGAGGAAACCTTTGGTCCCGTCGCCCTGATCTTCCGGGTCGGCAGTCTGGATGAGGCCATTGACCTGGCAAACGCCACCACCTTCGGGCTGGGCAGCAGCGCGTGGACGAGCGACGCCGCCGAACGCCGGCGCTTCGTGGAGGATCTGGAGGCCGGATCGGTCTTCATCAATGCGATGGTGGCGAGCGACCCGCGCCTGCCCTTCGGCGGGATAAAGAACAGTGGCTTTGGCCGCGAACTCGGAGAGCACGGCATCCTGCAGTTCGTGAACATCAAGACCGTGTCGGTCGGCGCTCCCGACAACGCGCACCGCAGCAAGACCGAGTAGAGCGGCCCCTGCCCTCCGAACACCGTATGGTCTGGGAGTGCAAGAATCCGTTTTTTCAATGGAGCGCGGCCTCCTGCGTTCGGAACCGGACCCCCGGAAGCCCACTGTGAGCGTTCTGCGGCAAACGGCCGGGAGCGCGAAGCTGTGAAGGCGGTCCTGTACCACCAGTTCGGCGAACGCCCTGAACTCGTGACGGTTCCCGATCCCACCCCACACCCGGACGGCGTGGTCCTGCGGGTCGAGGCCTCGGGCGTATGCCGCAGCGACTGGCACGGCTGGATGGGCCATGACCCCGATATCCGCCTGCCGCATGTGCCCGGCCACGAGATCGCGGGCACGGTGGTGGCGGTGGGACCGGGAATCACGCGCTGGCGCGAGGGCGACCGCGTGACGCTGCCCTTCGTGTCGGGCTGTGGCCGCTGCCCGGAATGCCAAGCGGGTCAGCAGCAGGTGTGCCGCGATCAGTTCCAGCCTGGCTTCACCGCCTGGGGCTCATTCGCCGAATACGTGGCGCTGCGCCACGCCGAGCACAATCTGGTACGCCTGCCCGATACGCTGGATTTCGTGACGGCGGCGAGCCTGGGCTGCCGCTTTGCCACCGCCTTCCGGGCCGTGGTGCACCAGGGCCGGGTGCGCGGCGGCGAGTGGGTCGCAGTGCACGGCTGCGGCGGGGTGGGCCTGTCGGCCGTCATGATCGCCCGGGCGCTGGGGGCCCGGGTCATCGCGGTGGACATCGGCGAGGGTCCCCTGCGCCGGGCCGCCGAGGTGGGCGCGGAGGTAGCGCTCAACAGCCGCGAAACGGGGGTCGTGGAGGCCATCCGCGAGGCTACGGGCGGCGGCGTTCACGTGTCATTGGACGCTCTGGGCCATCCCCAGACGTGTTCCGATTCCATTTCCTGCCTGCGGACCCGGGGACGGCACGTGCAGGTCGGGCTGATGCTCGCGGGGCACAGCCGCCCGGCCATTCCCATGGACGCCGTGATCGCCCGGGAGCTGGAAATCTACGGCAGTCACGGCATGCAGGCCCACGCCTATCCGGACATGCTCGGCATGATCGAGGCGGGGGTGCTGCGTCCGGAACGCCTGATCGGTGGGCGCATCACCCTGGCCGGGGCAATCGAGGCACTCACCGGCATGAACCGCTTTGAGGCGGGCGGCGTGACGGTGATCGACCGCTTCGTGTGAGGCGGGGGCGATAGGTCACGTGACCGGCTGGGCCACGCCGGCCTGCGCCGCGTGTCTGCGCCGCTTGACCACGTACATGCGTTCGTCGGCCAGGGCGAGCAGCGCGTCCCCGGACGCCTCACGGCTGTGGGCCACCCCCACGCTCGCACCCCGCAGCGGCGCCACCTGACGCGCGGCGAGCACGGCGGTGTCCACCGCCTCGTGTACCTGATCCTCGTCGCCGGTGCCCAGCACCACAAACTCGTCGCCGCCCAGCCGGTACAGCTGCCCCGTCCCACCCAGTTCCACCTTCAGGGTGGCGGCGAACACCTGCAGCAACCGGTCCCCCCGGGCATGGCCCTCCTGATCGTTGACCGCCTTCAGGCCGTCCAGATCCAGGCCGGCGAGCAGAAACGGTCCAAGTTGCTCACGCCGGGGCAGGTCCTCGCCCAGCGCCCGGCGGTTGAGCACCCCGGTCAGCGCGTCCTGGCGTGCGTCCTGCCGCGCGAGCTCCACCTCACGCCGCCGACTCAGGGCGTTGCGGACGCTGCGCCCGGCCGCCTCCAGCAGCGTCCGGTCGCTGCCGCGCCAGCCGCAGACCTCGCTGCCGTTCAGGCGCACCGCCATCAGCAGCGAGGTGACCTCTCCGTGCGTGTCCAGCGGAAGCCACGCGATCTGCTGGATCCCGCAGTCCACGGCCGACTGCAGCGCGCCGGGATAGCTGGGGTAGTCGTCCAGATACAGGGGCCGTTTGAGGCCGCGCAGGGTCTGCGTGAGGTCGGCGGGCCAGTACGGCAGCTCGCTGGGCAGCGCGCGCGCCGCCGCGGGCATCCGGGGATGATGGTGCGCGGCCTGAACCCTCAGGCCATCGTCCTCAAATACCACTAGGCCCGTGTAATCGGCGGCGAGCGCCTCTCCCAGCAGGGCCGAGGCGGCCAGCGTCATCTGCTCGGGGCTGAGGTCCAGGTCCATCAGGCGGGTGATGTCCTCGAGCACGCGCGCATGTTCCAGGCCGCGCTGCAGGTCGGCGTTGCGCCGACGCTGCGCGCCGAGTTCACGGTCCAGTGACAGGTTCCGCGCGCGCAGTTCCAGCTCGCTGACCGCCAGTTCGGCGAGGTCCTGCAGCGCCTGCAGATCGGCGGGCGTCAGGGGATGGGGCCGGTCATCGGTCACGCACAATGTTCCGATGCGGTGTCCGGCCGGGGTGGTCAGCGGCGTCCCGGCGTACATGTGAATGTGCGGCTCGTCCACGACCATCGGATTGTGGGCGAAGCGGGGGTCGGTCCGGGCGTTCTCAACGACCAGTGGGCCGTCTTGCAGGATGGTCCACGCACAGAACGAGTCCTGGCGCGGCGCGGTGGTGTCCTCCAGCCCCACGGCCGATTTGCCCCACTGCCGGTCCTGATCGATGAAATTGATGACCGCCACCCGGGTATTCAGCAGGTGCGCGGCGAGGCGGGTGATGCGGTCAAAGGCGGCCTCGCGGGGGGTATCGAGGACGTCGTACGAGGCCAGGTCGAGCAGCCGGGCGTATTCATCGGTGGGCAGGGGCACGCCGGTCATGGAACAGAAGATAGGACAGGCTTCCAGACCGTTTTCTGACAAGCGGGAACCTCAACCGGTAAAAGCGGGGCGTGCCCAACCGAACGGGGGCGCAGATTCGAGGCTGCGCAGCTGTTCGTGGGCGCTGGAGCGGAGGACATAGGTGGTGGGCAGCTCCCAACCCTGAAGGTGTGGCGCGCGGCGCGGGGTTCCTCTGCAAAAACACTGGAATGGGCTTCCATCTCATCTTGTCGGATGACCTTCCAGACGCCCTATACCCTTCTTACAAAGATCTTACAAGAGGCCAGCTCTCTCTTACAGATTTATCACTGGGGGGAGGGGGGGGGGAGGGGGGGCTACAGCTCATGATAAATCGGCTTTTAGTTTAATACCAAGCTAACGCTGTGCACATGAACCCGCCACCCGTGGCGGGCAGTGAAATGCAACCGGCTATAGCGGTGTTGCACATAGGAGAAAGTTATGAAAAAGATTGTTGTTGCCGCCCTGTCCGCTGCTCTGATGTCGACCGCCTTTGCGGGAACGGCCAGCACCTCTGTCACCA
>NZ_BMOM01000040.1:0-8794 GCF_014647075.1 Deinococcus aerophilus
CGGCTCCTTCGGTACCGTCAGCCTAAGAGCTGACGGGGGCGAAGTGCCTTGCCTCCTGGTCCGCTCCTGGGGGGTCACTCCACCCGCATGCGGGTGTTGCGGCACGCCTTTGACGAGGTCATGGCCCCACCGGGCTGGCCTCGCAGGATGGCTCTCGATCCTGTTCAAGCGGGGATGATCAGGAACGCGGACATCGGCCTGGAAAACCTTATAGTGCCGGGCGATGTTCGACTCTGGCCCCTCCCTGACTGGCACGTCGTCCGATGATCCTGTCCAGCTCCGCGAGGCCCTGGCTGCCGCTCAGAGCCAGATTCAGGTGCTGTCCACCGCTGTGGCTCTGAGTGAGGCCGCGGCCACCACCGATGACGTGACCGCGCTGGCGCGCCACGTCGGGGGCATACTGCGCCGCAACATCCCCAACCTGCTGGCGGTCTACTTCACACGACAGGGAGAGCATTGGGTGGCCGAGGTGAACAGCGACGCCGTCCCCGCTGAGCTCAAGGCGCTGATCCGGTCTGGGCTGCCTCTGGACACGCCGTTTCTGGCCCAGACGGTGACCGCCCGCGCGCCGCAGTTCTTTGACCACTGGAACTCGGCGGAGCAGGGCATGCCGCATGCCGAGCAGTTCCAGGCGGTGGGTGTGGCCCCGTTCTTCCAGGGAGATCAGCCTGTCGCGCTGCTCTCGGTGGGCCTGGTGGGTCAGGCGGTCTGGACCACGCAGCAGCGGCTGCTGTTCCTGGCGGTGTACCAGGCGCTGTACAGCGCCCAGCAGCGTAAAGCCCTGGGCCAGGAACAGCAGCGCGCCCTGGAAGCCTTCATGACACTGACCGAGGCCATCGGCCTGGAAACGGACCGGGTCCGGCTGGCGGAGCGGGCGTGCGAGCTGTTCCTGGCCTCCATGCCGGGCTGGTCCACAGGCTACTACGAGTGGGACGGTGGGCTGTGGCGGGCGCGGCACACCAACGTGCCGGACCCGGTCCTGCGCGCCGCGCTGTGTGCGGGCGTGCCGGCGTCTACCCCTGGCCTGTCCGCAGCCGTGGAGGCCGGGGGACCGGTGTTCTTCGACCGGTTGGGGGTCCGCGACGAGCACGTCGCTGGGGCCGGATCCTACGACGCAGCCGCCTTCTTTCCGTACTTCCGGGACGGTCAGCCGGCCGCCGTGTTCGCCATCGGCAGCGAGGAGTATCAGACGTGGCATCCGGAGGACCGGGCCCTGTTCGAGGCGGTCGGCCGCAGTCTGGGCCTGGGACTGGAACGGGCATGGCAGGCCCAGGATCTGGAGGAGCAACGCCGCGGGTTGCAGGTGGCCAACAAAGCGCTTCAAGTGGCCAACGAGGACTTGGAAGCCTTCGCGTACAGCGCCTCGCACGACCTGCGGACTCCAGTGCGCCACGTCAAGAGCTTCGTGGAGGTGGCCCGCCGGGCCCTGGCCGGCGGACAGCCGGGCAAGGCTGAGCGGTCCTTGCAGATGGTGGAGGGGGCCGCCGAACGAATGAGCGACATGATCGACGCCATGCTGGCCCTGTCACGCAGCACCGTGCGGCCGCTGACGCACATCGCCGTCGATCTGAACGCGCTGGTAGACCAAGCGCGCCGGAATGTGGCCGACGAGGGACAGGACCGCGAGATCGAGTGGCGGGTAGGGGCGCTGCCGCAGGTGATGGGAGACGCGGCCACCTTGCAGCAGGTGCTGACCAATCTGCTGAGCAACGCCGTGAAGTTCACCCGCACCCGTGAGCGTGCCGTCATCGAGATCGGCACACACGCGGGCGACGGGGAGTGGACGGTGTGGGTGCGGGACAACGGCGTGGGCTTTGACCCGGTGTACGCCGGCAAGCTGTTCGGTCCGTTCCAGCGACTGCATTCGCACAGCGAGTTCGAGGGCACGGGCGTCGGGCTCGCGACGGTGCGCCGCATTGTCCTGCGCCATGGCGGCCGGGTCTGGGCCGACAGCGTGCCGGGAGAGGGCACCACCTTCTCGTTCACGCTGCCGCATGTCCGCCCGCTGAAGCCAGGCGGCAGCTCTGCCGGCGTCTCCTCGGCGGCGCAGTTTTCCTCGGCCTGACGCCGCCCCTCCACCGCCCCGGCGTCACTTGACCGACTGGTCTTGCCGCGCAGCACCTCGGGAGTGTAGTCGCTCTCCCCGAGCGGATTGTTTGCTTCTTCTCATGCTGGCAGAGACGGCGGCTCGGGTGGAGCAGTGAAGATTCGAGACTTGGGTGTGTAGGGCGAGGAACTCTTGAAGTTCGTTTCCGTCGTTTGAAGCCGATCTGGCTGCGTTCCTGCTGCCGGGTCGGTCGATGGGATTGCTTCACGAGGGTATTGCAGCGGGCGGTGGAGACGATCTGGACGTGCTCTACGGTGTGGAGCACGGGAAGCTCACGCAGTGCCGCCCCATAGCTCCACAGCTTACCGGTGTGAATGACTTCCGACACGTCGTATTTCCCCGACAGACGCACGAACAAAGACTTGGCCGCCTCGGTATCGCGGTGTTCTTGAAAAAGGATGTCCAGCACGCCCCCGTTTTGGTCCACCGCCCGCCACAACCAGTGCTTGATCCTGCCGATCTTGACGCAGTTCCCCGGTCAGGAAGGGCGCAAACCTGATGTTCCACTGCCGGATGGTTTCGTGACGGACGACGATGCCGCGCTTGTGAAGCAGTTCCTGGACGTCCCGGTGGCTCGATGGGAAGCGGTGGTACAGCCAAATGACGCTCAGGGGAAAACGGCAGCGGTAAGGCTTGCGGTCAGTCACGACTCAATAACCTGATGAGCTCAAGTTGCCAGAACCTGCTGATCAGGGGTATACGGGCGAGCGGGCGGCGACCGACGCCACCGAAGCTGGCATCGAATTGATCGTGGTCAAGCGACCAAGGGCAAGCAAGGGGTTCGTCCTGGTGCCGAAATGCTGGATGGTGGAGCCTCCTTTGCATGGTTGTTCAGATCCCGTCGTCTGGGACGGAATCCAGAACGACTGCCCTCAGCGCTGGTCGGTTTCCACGTCCTGGTGGCGTACGTTCTGCTCTGCAGCAACCTCAAGCCGCTTTTTGCATGAGGTGCTTGGCGAGCAGAAATCTATCTGCTGGATGCTGTGAGCTGACGCTACCGGTTACGCCGCGCTGCAGGAGCCAGATAAGCTGGATGAAACGGCGCTGTCCGGGAATGCGTAGCGGCCCAATGTCGGTTCCCCCTATTGGGTGGGACGCGGCGACTGGGGGCCTCAGGCCATAAATGTGACAGGCAGCAGCAGAAAGAGTACTTATACCCCCGGCAATGCCTTCTCATCGTCATCTTAGTTTTTCTTATTCGCCCATTTATCGGGACTGGAGGGTGTGCCGTTGAACAGGGTTCACACCGTCCCGCTTGCCGTTGCTGCCAGCAGCCTCCTGTATGGCGCTCACGCCCAGACCAGCGCCGGCAAGGCGGAGCTGGCCCGCGAGAGCCTGGAGCCCAGCGTGGACCGCCTGATCCAAGTCGTGTCGGGCGCCGTGAGCGAGGCCGGCGGCGACCTGGCGCGCTCACAGGCCCCCTGGGTAATGGCCTTCAGCACCGGACACTACAAGGCCGATCCCTTGGGGGCCCAGGCTGCCCGGGAGCTTGCCAGTCAGTTTGTGGCCCGCCAGGCGGTCACTGGGGATCAGGTCACTGCGCGCGCGCCTGGGAGATGACCGGCTGGACCTACCGCAATCTGGCCGCCCTGACTCTGCCCATCGGGACGGACGCCGCGGCAGACCGGGCCCGAGCTGCCGGACTGTGGCCCACCACATCCGCTGTGGGCAGCGTCGGCGGCCACGACAACGAGCGCGTCGCCACCGAGCTGGCCAGTGAGTTCCAGGCCGACCACAGCGCGGTGCTGATCCTGTGGCGAGAGTCGCACGGAGGTTACGTTGCCAGAACCCCTCTCACCGAACTGTTGCACTTCAGGGCCTGCGGTCCCCCTTAACCAACCTGCTCTGATCGTCCCGCCAGCTCACCCGTGAGGCCCTGCGGCAGCCGCACAGTGAAGGTCGATCCCACGCCTTCGGTGCTGCTCACCTGGATGGTGGCGCCCATGGCCACGACCAGGTGATGGGAAACCGTCAACCCCACTCCTGCCCCGATGTTCTCTTCGGCGTCCCGTGCGCGCGATTGATCCGAACGGTAGAAGCGCTCGAAGGCATGGGGCAGGTCCTGCGTGGAAATGCCCTCCCCGGTGTCCCGCACTTTCAACCACCCCAACCTTCCACTGCCGTCTATCCGGACGGCGACGCCCCCGTGTTGCGTGTGCCGCAGGGCGTTCGAGGTCACCAGAACCTGGGTGACCCGGTCTGAATCAGCCACAACCAGGACGTCGCGCTGCACTTTCAGGGACAGGATAAGGCCTTGACTCACGAACGCCCGCCGAAGCTGCGCGCAGGCCACGCCAGCACGTTCTGCCAGCGGCAATTCTTGGATCTTGTTGTTACCCCTTGAGGTCGTCACATACCCAAAACACCGCCGTTTGGCGTGCCCGTTCGCGACCTGTCATACGTTCAGGGGTTCCCCGCCCAGCACAAGTTCAACCTGAAGATGTCCGGCGCGTAGCTCTTCTGCGAAATCCGTCTGTCACACTTTTACCCTTGATTGAAGTTATTGACGGTTGATGGGCGTGTGAACTGACGCACCAAAAGCTGGAAGAGGCGGCCCACCGTGGATGACGTTAGGAGACGCTCCTGGCCGGGTCAATATCACCGTGCGGCGCTGTGCATGGTGATATTGACCTTTCTTGGTGTGACCTCCCATTGACGCTGGCCCAGCGTCGCCTTTATTTATCAACGCTGAACATTCGGCCCCTACAGTCTGCGGTGCAATGTCCCCGCCCAGGCGGGAAAGGCATTCAGTGGCCTGATGAACTTCAGAGCGCATCGCCGCACTCCGGCATCACGCCGAACAAGGAACCCAGAATGGATATGACGATGATGACTCCCGCATGGCTGACGCCCCTGGCATGGATTTACGTCCTTGCCTCTGCGCTGACGGCCGTATTCCTCACGTATCTCGTCGCCGCCCGACAGCCACGCTCAGCGCTGGACTGGGTCTGGCCCCTGAGCGCCCTGTTCCTCGGACCAGCGGCCCTCGCACCGTACGCGCGCTGGGGCCGGGCACCCGGCAGCACACCACGGTCGGCAGGGGCACCGTTCGCTGTGGCGCTGCTGTCCGGGGCCGCCGCATCCACCATCGCCCATCTGATCGGCGTGCCGGTGGTCTTCGGAGCCGGCTGGACGATTGCCGGCCAGGCATTGTGGGCCGTGGCGCTCTTCATCCTGATTCTGGCCACTGCTCTGTTGTTTCTGGCAGAGTACGTTACCTCCGCAGGCCACCGATCAAGCGGCTTGGCCAGCCCATCTGCCGGTACCCTGCTTCTGGCCACCTTTGTGACTGTTCTGGCCTTCGATGTTGGTATGGTCGGCTGGATGCTGTATCTGCACACGAGCCAGCTCATGGCACCGATCAGCGACGTGGTGTTCGTGTTCCAGATGCAAGTTGGCATGATCCTGGGCATGCTGACCGCCTCGCCGGTCGTCGCGTGGTTTGCTTCCCGCCGAACCCTGGCCGCAGCAGTACACCAGATGGCCCCCATCACAGGCCGCTGACCATCCCTGAACAGGGGAACGCCATATCACCATGCCGTTCTCCTACCCGCTTACAGCAAAGAACAGAATAGCTGCAGTGCAGAGCGAGGCCTGGGCCACTCCTGGAGCAGTTCGGCGACCATCAAAAATCTGCTCAGGGTAGAGCTTCACTTCTGTCAAATGCTTCAGATCCTGGCTGAATCAAGACTTGCGCAGGCTGGATCCGTCGAACGCTGCGGCCAGCGGCACTTCCACCGTGAGGGTGGTTCCCACACCTGGCGTGCTCTCAATCCATATCTGGCCTGCCATCGCCTCGATGAGATGCCGCGAGACCGTGAGGCCGATTCCTGCCCCCACACTCTCCTCCGCGTCGCGGGCCCGGGACTGATCAGAGCGGTAAAACCGCTCGAACACGTGTGGCAGGTCTTCTGAGGCTATGCCTTCCCCCGTGTCCTGCACCTGCACGCACCCGCACTGTCCGGCTCTCTTCACCCGCACAGTCACGCCCCCCTGATGCGTGTGTCTCAGGGCATTGGCCAGCAAGTTGACCAGAACCTGGGTGAGTCGGTCTGGATCTGCGAGTGCCTGAACCTCACGCTGCACGTCGAGGGTCAGGGTGAGGCCCGCGCTGGAGAAGGGCCGTTCAAACTGCGCACACGCCCCACGGGCAAGCTCTGCCAGCGCTACAGGGCGCGCCTTCACGGGAATCACGCCCGCTTCCGCCTGTGTGACAAGCGACAGGTCCTGCGTGAGCCGCTCCAAGCGCCGAATTTCACGGATGATGTCTGGTCCCGCCTCCTCAATGCGGAACACCCCGTCCAGCAGCCCTTCTGTGAGCCCGCGCATGCCGGTCAGGGGCGTGCGCAGCTCGTGCGCGACCGTGCCGATCAGTTCCCGTCGCCGCACTTCCGTCGCCTCCAGCGCTTCGGCCATGCGGTTAAAGCTGTTGGTCAGTTCGCCCAGTTCGTCCCGGCCCAGTTCCGGCAGCCGCTCGGCGTAATGTCCGGCCGCGATACGGGTACTGGCGTGGCTCACCCGTTGCACGGACCGCAGAATCTGGCGGCTGACGAGGGCACTCACCACCAGGGCCAACAGCAGGGTCACGACACTGGCCACCGCGAGGGCGCTTCCAAACGCGCCTGTGAAGCCCTCAGACAGCTGCCGGCGCATCTCTGGGATGTCCTGCATACCGAACATCTGCACCATCTGTTCGGTATGCGAGCGGTAAAAGAAGGGCGCAGTCCATTCCGCGATCACGGTCATCGTCATGGCGGACAGGGCGATCACGGCGAGGTAGGAGAGCAACAGCTTCGCACGCAGGCCGAGTCCGGCGTTGCCGCCGGGTTTACTTGAGCCGGCCAAAGCGGTACCCCACCCCCCGGACAGCGTGCAGGAGCTGCGGCGCCTGCCCAGACTCTCCCAAGTGCCGGCGCAGGCTCACCATGTGCACGTCCACCACCCGGTCAACTCCAGGAAAGTCCTCACCCCACACCCGTTGAATCAGCTCATTGCGGGTGAAGACCCGCCCGGGCGCCCGGGCGAGTTCGTGCAGCAGATCGAACTCCAGGGCACTCAGGTCAAGTGCCTGTCCGGCGAGACTGGCCTCGCGGGTCACTGGATCCACCCGCAGACCCTCGTAGAGGACGGGGATCGGAGCAGCCTCACCCGACGTGCGGCGCAGGACCGCTTTCACCCGGGCCACCAGCTCGCGCGGACTGAACGGCTTGACCACGTAGTCGTCTGCACCGAGTTCCAGGCCCAGCACCCGGTCGAACTCCTCCCCACGGGCCGTGAGGAGGATGATGGGTACGTTCGTGGTTGTCCGGAGACGTTTGCAGACGTCCAGGCCGTTCACCTTTGGCAGCATGACGTCAAGCACGATGAGCGCCAGTCCGCCCGCTTCAGCTTGAAGCAAGCCGTCGAGGCCGTCCGACGCCGTCTGGACCTGAAAACCTTCACGTTCCAGGTATGCGGCGACAACCTTGCGCACGCTCGGCTCATCATCCACCACCAACACTGTCGTCATGCTGCGTCCAGTATGCCGGGAGACAGCTCAGCAAGAAATGACATCCGGACTGCCCACCGGTTCACCAGCTCTCCCAGCCACCGACTGCGGCGTGCCGGCCACCGCCGTGAAGCTCCTGTTGCTTTCGCGAGTCCCTGTGATGAACACGGCTCTCCCAGCGCCAGCCACCGGGTGCTCATGGGTGCCAGGTGCTTCCCCCGTCGTGCGCACGGTACACCGTACCGCTGGCACCGGCGGCATACAGCCTGGCCACTTCCTGCGGGTCCGCCGTCACCAGCAGCGCGCCTTCTGGCAGCTTCAGGTTCGTCCAGCTCGCGCCCTCGTCCTCCGAGCGGGCCACACCTTCCGGGCCGGCGATGTACACGTTGCCGCTGACGAGATGAATGTCCAGGCCGGCAGACGCTGCCGGCGGCGCAGTTGCGGCACGCTGCCACGCTATACCGTCATCCGAGACGGTCAGCCCCGCGTCCAGCATGAGTGCGTACAGGCGTGGAGTGTCGCCTGGTCCTGCGGCGAGGGCCATCGCACCGGGGGTTGCGGCGGACACGAACTGCCAGTTCTGACCATCGGCGGTGCGGTACAGGCCCCGCCCCGCGAAACAGGTAAAACGCCATCTGCCTCTCCGCGTCGTTCCCGACGCGCTGGAACTTGTCATTGACTGCTCCCCGCCCTAAAGGACGGGGGTTCTTGCTGCGCGCCCCTCTCCACGTTGGCGTAGCCTCGGGGTGAGCGCGGAGACATCGTCTCCAGGAACATCGTTCGGTGGTGGGCGGCGCCTGATGCTCTTTGACAATCATGGATGGGTTCAGGTTAGCTTCCCGTCGTTGACGCCTGTGTCACAGAATCCGGAGATGGAAAAAGCGGCCCGGAGGCCGCTTTGATTCCTTCAATATAGGGCGGTATTCAGCCCCTGTCAAATCATGCACGCGGGGGTCGTGGGTTCAGCGCAATGACGCGTTGTAGCGGGGAATGAACATCCAGATCAGGAGCTCGGGATGCGCCTGCTGGCGACTGAACGACAGGCTCTGGCGCACCAGATGCGCCACCCGCAGGCGCAACGTGGCATTGAACCGCTCGATGTGCCGTGTGCCACCAGTGACGTGCCGTGCGCCAAAAACCACGCCTTTATAGGCTGCCAGGCGGTCTGTGTGACAGACCGCACCGAGATAGGGAGTGGG
>NZ_BMOM01000040.1:8804-22721 GCF_014647075.1 Deinococcus aerophilus
CCAAAGGCGCCCACGGCATCCCGCTGTCCAATGAAGCAGCTCACCGTTTTAAGGAAACCCTCCCCTGGATCCATGCCGTGTGGCACGCTCTGCATCAGGGCATGACGGTGATGGCGGAACCACGTCCGGCTGACCCCTCCCACCCGGCAAATCCCCCGGTGGGAGATGCGTCCAGACAGCAGACGGTCCACCCATTCCACCCGCTCAGCAGAAATCGGAGGTCGGGCGTGGTTCAGCGTGAACTGGTACCTGCATACCCGGCACAGATACTGTTGTTTGCCGGTGTGGGCACTCCAAATCGTTCATGCTGCATTGAACACCCGTCATGCTGAAAATCCACATCAGCCACCGTGAGCAGTTGAAATCCGGACCGGTCATCTGCACACTGGAGGTCTCTGCGGGCTATCTCCTCGCTTGGACAGGCATCCACCGGTTGGGCTCAGTGCCTTCCAAGCACGGCTCGGCTCAACAGCTCGTTGCCGCGCGGCGTCTTGGCAAGTTCCGCTCACCTGTTGTGTTGAACCACGGGAGGAATATGAACCGTTCGGTGACCGGGTCTGTGGTGTGGCTCAGCCTATCGCTCTGGGGCTGGGGACAGGCGCAAACGCCTACAGATGTGAAGTCCTGTGACTCCCTTTACACCTGCGCTGCGCAGTACCTGAGCGGCTCGGGAGCGGCTGGAGCAGGGAATGCTGGAGCAGGCGGCGGCACAGCGAGCGGTGCTGGCGGCGGCAGCGGCGGCCGAAGTGGCGTGGGATCTGGAAACGCACCCGCTGCGTTCTATTACGGCGATTCCCGGGTGATCATGCCACTGGAAGACCATCTCGACGAATTGCAGGCAGAACGCCTGGTTCTGTGCCGTCCTGACGCGTCAGCTCAAGCTCCGAAAGACTTTGCAGCAGCACTGGCGCAAGCGGACGCAGCGGCGTACGCCAAGGTTCCCAATGCTCCTGAGGTCAAAGCGACACTTCAGCAGTCCAGCGAGGACCGCAATCTCGCCACAGCGGCCGCCGGCATGCGCAGTGGCCGCCCTCAGGCCGCGCTGGCAGCGTTGTTGGCGGTCTATCAGCGCCATCCCCAAGCTCCAGATGTCCTGGTTAACGTGGCGGCAACGCTGAACAGCCTGGGGCTTCCGGCGTTGAGTCTTGCCTTCTTGCAGCAGGCCGAGGGACTCAAGGTGCCTTATGCCAGCCCTCTGGGCTGGGACGGGCGGGCCATCGCGCTGAACAATCGTGGTTACGCCCTCTTGTTGCTGGGGCGCTGGAAAGAAGCACAAACGGTTCTGCAAGACGCCGTCAAACGGGAACCGCTGCTCTCCGAAGCGAAAAGGAATCTGGCGTGGGCCCTGTTGTGTCAAAATCTGGACCAGCAGGCGGCCCAGCAGTACCGCCTCGGCCTGCGCCGCGCCCCCAGCACAGCGCAGGCAAATCAGACCGACATGCCCCTAGAGCAGCTTCCGCCGGGCACAACGCCGCCGCTGGAAACGCTGACCGTCCGTCGGGAGTCGCTGGCACTTTTCGATCTGAGCAAAGGCAAGAAAGGCAAGCTGCCTGACCTGAAAATTCCGGACAACTCCCAGACGGCAGCGGAGATGCAACAGGCTTTTCTTGAAAAGGTCATGCGCGAAAGTGAACAGGAAATCACGTTGGCCCTGCGGCGTGATGGCCTGCAGGCCGAAGCAGAAATCCGCTTGAATGCATATACCAATCCAGTCTCAAAACAGCGTGCCGAGGACCTGCTCTATGCCATAGAGATGGTGAACTTCGAGCCGGCAGTCCAAAAAGCCTACCGTCAAATGACGGTGGCCCATGATGAGCTGTTAGACGCGGTTGGCAAAGCCCCTGTCAGTGATGCCGTCCTCACGCGGATGTACGAGATTCTGGGCACGCAGGAACAGGCAAAAGCCCTGCCTCTGATTCATGCCATGTGTTTGCCTGAGTTTGAAGCCCATTACAACAAGATCGAAGCGCGGGTCCACAATTACGACCACGACTTCAGGCAGTATTTCAGTCTGGCCCACCAGTACCGTTCAGCACTGGCCACGAACATCCAGGATGCCAAGGTCCATGCATTTGCTGATGCCATCGTTCAAACGGAGCTCCAATCGGCCTTCGTGACGCTCATGGGCGCGCATGTCATGGCCTACGCCACGGGTGTTTACCGTGAAGCGGTCTGTCTGACTGCGCCCAGTGTGGCAGTCTCGGTGACCGTATCCAGTGCTCCTGAGGAAAGCACCAGTGCGTGCCCGGATGAACTCAAAGGCCTGAAGGTCAGCTTGGAATGGCAGATGCTGAACATCAGCATGACCTGTGAAAACGTGGAGATCACCGTGGCCACCGCCGGGCCGCTCGGCGCTTTTACCAAAGTCAACAAGACCTTTCTCGGCAGCACGACCGTTGCCATCGGGGTCCGGGCAGGCGTGAGTGTTCCGGTTGTTCAGGCGGGCGCAGGAGTAGAGGCGGGCGTCTACCTCACGGTGGACCGTGCTGGAGAATTGCAAGATGTCGGGATCCAGGGAGCCGCGTCAGCTGGACTCGGCCTGGCGCATGCCTCCGGCCCACTGTCGGTCTCCAAAGATGTGGCGGGCGTTGGTGCTGGCGTTACGCTGGGTCTGGTGAGCGGCATTCACCTGAATTGAAGCAGGGACCTGCACGGTACAGGGGCGTGACCTGTTCGGACTTTGGGCGCGCTCTGGCCATAGGCCCTCCTGTGCTGGGTTGACGTCATGACCCACCGCCCCCTCGAAGCGGGGCATGAGGGGGACTTGACTGAGCTGTTTGAACGGCTGGCACAGGAAGGACACTGGCACGTTTACCTGGATGGGGGCGGCGTGGTCCGGCAGGGATTACGGGCGAACAGGGTGACGGACCTGACGCTGTCATGGTTGCTCATCGTTCTGGGTTCAGGCATTGCTGTGTTTAAGCGTGGCTTGCCGGAACGCCGCCGGCTGGTCAAGCCGCAGCTTTCCGAGTGGGCTGATGCAGGCAACCTACACGGCACGGAGGCCGGGCAACATTACAGCCCAGCTCGACGAATGAGGGCTAAAGAAGTCAGAATGCTGCCGATTTTCGCAGGGTCACCAGACAGCCAAGATCGTGTTTTACAGACGCGAGCGCCCGCACCCTCTTGTTGGACACTCAAATCGGCCGCCCCTGCTTCTTCTCTGAACCAGGAAAAGACACCCCACGCGGTGGAGCGGTGTTCCCACCTCACACGGGCAGGTCTCGCTGTTGAAGCCGACCTTACCCACCCTCTGTCACCGTCATCCCGCCCATCAAGAAGCGCCCGAACAGACCATCGAATGGAACTTTGCCCAACTGGACATGGCCCCCATCACTGCGTCCAGTCCTCAAGCTTCAGGCCCGGCACCCGTGCGAACTCGCGGGTGTTGTTGGTGACCAGGATCAAGCCGTGGGCCAGCGCCGTGGCCGCGATCTGGAAATCCAGGGGCCCGATGGGCTGCCCGATCTTTTCCAATCCGGCCCGAACGCGCCCGTAGGCCTCCGTGACCTGCGAATCGAAGGGCAGCACCACCAGCTGTGAGGCGAAGTCCAGCACGGCGGCAAGATTGTGGTCCACGCGCGCACTTTTATAGACCCCGTGCAGCAGCTCGGCCTCCGTGACGGCGCTCAGGCCCACCTCACCGGGACGCAAGCCGTCAAACCGTGCCCGGACCGCTGCTGGCCTGTTCTTGATGATGTAGATACAGATGTTGGTGTCGAGCAGGTAGCGCAGCGGCGGGGTCAAAATGCCTCGCGCTCCTGAGTCTCTCCTTGCTCACGGCCTTCTGGGAGGAAATCATCACCAATTCCAGCCAGGGCGTCAAAGGCGGAAGCGAGGGTGGCTTCCCGCCTGACAGGCCTGAGGATCAGCACGTCACCGTGACGGGTGATCTCCACCTCGCTGACATCCAGCCGCATTTCGTGAGGCAGGCGAACGGCCTGGGAGTTGCCGCTCTGAAAGACCTTGGCTGTGGTCATGGTGAACCTCCGTATCTACATGGAAGTATATACCCAACGGGTCCTGGCTTTGCAGCTTTGACGCCTGTGTTCCAGAATCCGGAGATGGAAAAAGCGGCCCGGAGGCCGCTTTGATTCCTTCAATATAGGGCGGTATTCAGCCCCTGTCAAATCATGCACGTGGGTACGTTGCGCTTGGCGTTTCTCTGCTGGCCAACACGCATTCTGCTCCACTGGCAACGGATGGGTGCGCTAGGTTGTGACATGGCCAGGCCACACGAGGAATTGGGCATCTGTTATGTCGTCGTCGATGGAATCGAGGGCACGCTCGCGCGGGTGGAACTGCCCGACGGCACCACCGAGGACTGGCGCCTGGCGGGTCTGCCCAGGGGCGTCAAGGAAGGGGATGTGGTCCGCATCGACGTGCAGGGTGGAGACGTGGAGATGGAGATCGACCATGAACAGACCGACCGCCGCCACGCCCTGGGCCAGCGTCAGCTCGATGCGCTGAATGCGGGCGGTCCCGACGGGGAGATCGACCTGTGAGGCGGCTCTTGGTTCTGGCCGCGCTGCTTGGCGGTTCGGTGGTGGCGCAGCCGGCCCTCCCCGGCGTCCTGACCATCCGCTTTCTCGACGTGGGGCAGGGCGACGCGGTGCTGATCACCGCGCCGGAAGGGCAGAGCCTGCTGTACGACGGGGGCCGCAGCGAGAAGCGCATGACCGAACTGCTGCGGCAGTTCGGGGTCAAAAGTCTAGCGCTGGTCGCCGCGTCCCACGGAGACGCCGACCACATCACCGGGCTGATTCCGGCGGTGCAGCTGTTCAAGCCGAAGCTGTTCCTCAACAACGGCCTCGCCGCGACCACCCAGACCTTCGGCAAGCTCACGGCGAGCGTCCAGGCAGCCGGTACCCAGGGTCTGCTCGCCAGCGACCGGGTGATCAACCTGGGCAGCGTGAAGATCACCGTTCTGCCCCCACCCCCCGGGATGCCCCGGGGGGACCAGAATGCCAACAGCGTCGGCCTGCTGGTGCAATACGGATCATTCCGGGCGCTGATGACCGGCGACAGTGAGACGGTGGAGACGGCGGGCTGGCTGAAGAAGTACCCGGCGAACGTCCTGGGCCCCGTCGACGTGTACAAGAGCATCCACCACGGCGCGAAGAACGGCGACAACGCCGCGTGGTTGAGGGCAGTGCGCCCCTCCAACGTCGTGATCGGGGTCGGCCCGAACAACTATGGCCATCCGACCTCGGAAGCGCTCGCGCTCTATAAGAGCGCGGGCGCGGCCATCTACCGCACCGACCTCAACGGCACGGTCACGGTGACCGTGCAACCGGGAGGCAACTACACCCTGAGCGCGGCGAAAGGCACGGGCACGACCCCTCAGACCCGCCCCGCGTCACCGGCTCCTGCTGCCCCCAGGACCATTCCCGCTCTGCCGTCCGTGGTCTATCCCAACTGCGCGGCGGTCCGGGCCGCGGGCAAGGCCCCGCTGCTTGCCGGTCAACCCGGCTACAGCCGCAAGCTCGACCGCGACGGCGACGGCCGGGCCTGCGAGTAGCCGACCGAACACCGGGGTACTCCAGCCGTGTAAGGCGGGCCGGCCGGGGTGAAGACGGCAGCCGGAACCCTCCCCCCAGCTCCGGCGCACACCGGCCGGCCCGCTGCTCCTGCGGCCGGTGTTCCGATCACCGCAACCGTACTCCGCGTGACGCCCTCGGGCGTCGCCGGGAATCACAGGTCCACCACCTGTCTGCCGGTCCGTGTGGAACACTGTCCGCTGTGGCCCGGCTCCGTACTCCCGATGGTCAGCTCCTGCCGGCACCGACGTCCTTCCTGCGGGTCACCACCGGCCGGGGCCCCTTCCAGGATCCACCCGGCGGTCTGAGCGCCCACCCGGAGATGCTGACCCCGTTCCTGCAGGCGGGCGCGGCCCTGCTCGATCAGCGGATGCAGCTGGCCGAGCATGACGCGGACCTCAGCGTCGAGGAGCAGGAACATGTCATCCACAGCGTGCTGCTCGGTCAGGCGGTGGTCACCGGCCTGCAGGCCTACGCGGCGGGCGGGGACCGCGAGCTGCTGGAACTGGTCAACGACCTGGCGACGACCCTGGACACGATCGGTCCCCTGGGCTTCGCCTACCTGCAGCGTCTGGGGGCCATCAACGCGGCCGCCGGACTGGACGAACTGCAGGGCGTTGCCCTGCTGCCGGAGGAGTATCCGCATGCGGTCGCCTGCGTCCTGCGCCGGGCGGCCCTGGCCGGCTGCTCCGTGGAGCCGGACGCTCAGGCGCGCCTGGACTGGGCCGGGTACCGGCCACCGGCACCGGAGAAAGATCCCCTGCACCCCACCCGGGCCGCCCTGACGCCGCCGGCGACGCGCGAACCGGGCCGCATGGCACGCGAACAGGACCTGCGGCGGCTGGCCCAGAGCCGACTGGAGGGAGAGCGCAACGCGGCCCTGCTCCTGCTGCACGTCAACGCCCGGGACCGGCTGGAGAACGCGCCGTTGATCAGCGTCCTCGACACGGCGCAGGTGCTGCTGCTGAGCCTGCGCCGCGAGCATCAGGACGGGGCAGACGGCGCGGTTACGGAAGCCCTGCTCGGCATACTCGGGCCGTTGCATCAGGACCTCGGGGCACCCGTCCTGCCGGAGGCCCGACGGTTCAACCGCCACCAGCAGGGGGAGGTCTCGTTCCACAGCGCACGGGCCAGGCGGCTGTTGCGCCGCCTGCGTGCGGAGCGCCGCCGCGGCCCCACTCCACAGGAACGGCGTCAGCACAACGCCCTGTGGGACGTTCTGGGGGCGCTGGACCGCGATCTGGCGGCTGGCCTGACCCCCGACCCCGACCTGCGGGCCTGGCTGCTGGTGCTCGGCCTTCAGGGCCTGACCACCACCGCGCGCGCGCCGGGCATGGACCTGCCTCCGATGGTTCAGCTCGCCGCCCAGGTCTCGGGCATCGACCCCCTGTGGGCCTGGGAACGCACCCAGCCGCGCGCCGACCTCGGGGCCGACCTGCACGGCGCGCTGTCGTTGCTGGTCGACTGCGGACAGCTGCTGCGGCTGGAGGGCACCGGCGCCTGGGAAACGTGGAGCGGTCCGGTCCGCCGCCTGGTCGGACAGGCGGCCGGTCACCTGTTTGCCACCGCGCGCCGTGCCGGGCTGCGCCTGCCGGAACACGGCTTTCTGGAACGGTCCTTCGGCCGCTTCGGTCCCCTGCGCGCCGTACCGCTCTCGGCGGGGGAGTGGGAGCAGGTGCAGGACCGCTACCGGGCGGCGCTGCAGGTCGCCGTGGAGACCTTGACGGCCCTGCACGAGCAGACGGACCGGGAAGAGACGCTGCAGGAGACTGCGCCGGACCTGAGCGGGCACAGCCCAACTGAAACAGAGCCGGCAGCGCCGAAAGCCACCCCAGACAGCGTCGCCCTGCCGGCCCACGTTCTCGCGGCGCGGGCGCGGCTGGCGGGAGGGCGGGTGGTGCTGCTCGGCGGCGTCCCCAGCCCACACCACCACGCGGCACTGGTCCGGGCCCTCGGCCTGCGGGAACTGGACTGGATCGGCAGCGGCGAATACGCGCACGGCACCCACGCCCACGCGCACGTGACCGGGGACACCGCGGTGGTGATCCTGGCGATCCGCTGGATGGCGCACGCGCACAACACGCTCCGGGACGTGGCGCGCGCCCAGGACGTGCCCTTCGTGATGCACCCGGGCGGTCTGTCGCCGAGCAGCGTGGCGTGGCAGATCATGCAGCAGGTGAGCGGGCAGCTCGATGCCCGGGGCTGATGCGTGTGGCCGGGCATCGAGAGGACCCGTGGAGAGTTCCAAGCCGTGGGGCGCACGCCGCCGCGGTCCGCTTGACGGATCCCCGTCGGGGGACGGGTTCCTGGATGATGTTCGGATCCGGGATTGGCGTCCGGGACAGCATGGAGACCTCCCCGGGCCGGTAGCATGGCGGGCATGACGGCTCCGCTGCGCCTCGACCGGGGCACCCTGGTGATGACGGCGGTGCCCCCGTGCGTGGCCGAGCTGTTCACCTGGGACGCCCGCAGCCAGAACCACCGCGCCCGGGGACAGGACTACCGCGAGATCGTCGAGCGCCTCCGGGCCGCGAACCTGACCTTCAAGGATGAAGCCGCGGCGTTCCAGAAACTGGACCTCGGCTTCGCCCGGGAGATCGCTCCCTACCCCCACCAGACGGGGACCCTGAAGGCCTGGAAGGCCGCGGGCAGACGGGGGGTGGCGGAACTCCCCACCGGATCGGGCAAGACCCTGGTGGCCCAGCTCGCGCTGCGGGACACGCCCCGCAGCGCCCTGATCTGCGTGCCCACCCTGGACCTGCTGCAGCAGTGGTACTCGGGTCTGCTCGCCGCGTTCCCGGATGCCCATGTCGGTCTGCTGGGCGGAGGCAGCCACGACGACACCCCGATCCTGGTGTCCACCTACGACTCGGCCGCGATTCATGCCGAGGAGTTGGCGGGCAAATACGCCCTGCTGATCTGCGACGAATGCCATCACCTGCCCAGCGATTTCACCCGCGTGATCGCGGAGATGAGCCTGGCCCCGTACCGTCTGGGCCTGTCCGCCACCCTGAAACGCAGCGACGGCCGGGAAAAGGACCTGGAGACCCTGCTGGGCCCGGTGGTGTACGCGTGTGCCCCGGAAGACCTCGCGGGATCCACCCTGGCCGATTACCGGGAAGTGGTCATCAAGGTCCGGCTCAGCCACGCGGAGCAGGACCGCTACGACACCCTGATCCGCCAGAGAAACGACTTCCTGAGGCTGAACGGCATCAAGTTGGGGTCCCTGGAAGGGTGGAAGCAGTTCGTGATGAGCAGCGGCTCGCCCCAGGGGCGGGCCGCCATGCTCGCCCACCGGGAGGCCCGGACCCTGGCGTACGGCACCGAGGGGAAACTCCGCGTGCTGGAAGAGATCCTGGTCAACCACCCCGAAGAGCGCACGCTGATCTTCACCGACGACAACGCCACGGTGTACCGCATATCCAGGGAATTCCTGATTCCCTCCATCACCCACCAGACCCCGACGAAGGAGCGGCACAGCGTGCTCGAGAAGTTCCGGGACGGCTCCTACCGCATCCTGGTCACGAGCCGGGTGCTGAACGAGGGGGTGGACGTGCCGGAAGCGAGTGTGGGGGTGATGCTCTCGGGCACCGCGACCGAGCGCGAGTACATCCAGCGTCTGGGCCGCATCCTGCGAAAGGCCAAGGGCAAGAACGCCACCCTGTACGAGGTGATCACGGAAGGAACGAGCGAGGAGCGCGTCAGTCAGCAGCGTAAGGGACAGTGGCAACCCCAGCAGGCCCCGAGCTGGGAGAGCATCAATGCTCCCGACTGAACTGCTGATGTTCCGGGTCAAAGCGGGGCTCGTGGAGCCCCGCCGCCTGAAGCCCACCACGAACAACCTGGGGCTCGCCGGAACCTTGATTGACGTCTTCAGCGCCCACGTGGGCAAGCGGCGCGCGGAACTGAATGAGGAACTGCGCGATCTGGAAGCGGGACGCTCGGACTACCGGGTGGTGCGCGGTCTCGCGCACCTGCTGACCCAGCGGGGCGAGTTCGAGGCCGGGGGAGACGTGGCTCCCGCAACCGTGCGGGAGAAAGTCTTCGCGTTGGCGCAGTCCCATCCCCCCAGTCGGCACCGCGCAGCCCAGGTGCTCGAACAGGCGGCCAGGGCACTCTCCACCGAGTCACCGCTGCATTCCCATGACGTGGCCGCGGCCCTGTACGCCGATCTGCCGGATCAGCAGACCCTGATCTCGTTCGACCCCCTGGAGCCTTCGGAACTCATCGGCCGCTGGGACCTCGCTCAGGCCCAGGGGATGCTGTACCGGGCTTACCAGCTCGTCATTACGGCCCGGCGCAACGAACCGGCGCGCTACAAGCAACTCCTGAAGTACCTGAAGTTCTTCGGACTGATGGTCACGGTGGAGGGAGATGCCACCTACGGCTTTACCCTGACCCTGGACGGGCCGACCTCGCTGTTCTCGAGCAACACCCGCTACGGCCTGGCGATGGCGAAGTTCCTGCCGGCCCTGCTGCACGTCACGAGATGGGACCTGAGTGCAGCATTGAAGCCCAGGCGAGATCTCGCCTGGGTGGACCCGAAGGACGACGAGTGGTCCTTCCAGCTCACGAGCGAGGACGGCTACGTCAGCCACTACAAACCGCCGGAAGAACACGACAGCGCCCTGGAGTCGGGCTTCGCCGAGCGCTTCGCCAGACTGGACACGCCCTGGCAGCTCGAACGGGAAGTGGACCTGGTTCCCGTGCCGGGAGGCGTGATCCTGCCGGACTTCCGACTCGTGCATCCGGATGAGCGCAGCGTGCTGGTGGAGATCGTGGGTTACTGGCGCCCCGAGTACCTGCGCAAGAAGTTCGCGCTGCTGAAGAAGTCGGGCCGGACCGATCTGATCGTGTGCGTCTCCGAGCGGCTGAACCTGGACAGGGCGGGCGTGGATCCCTCGGAATTCGGGGACCGCCTGATCTGGTTCAAGGGCGTGCTGAACCCGAAAGACGTTCTGGCCGTGGCCGAGCGGACCGCCCGGGCAGAGTGAACAGCCGTTTCGACAGCCAGACGGGACTTTCTGGTTTGAAGGATCTCTGCTCCGGCTCAGTCACGCAGAGACGGGCACGGGTGCCTCAAGCGCGCCGGTGACCCACCCCTGCGACTGCAGCCGTCCCCAACATCTGTCATGAAGGGTCCAGCCGCCGTGGCGGCTCCGGGCGCGTAAAGCGGAGACAGTCGGTCCACCGCTCAAGCAGCCCCGCACAGCTCATTTCAAAAAAAATTGTGGCATCCGTGATCGACCGCACCTGAAAACGCAGCTCCACATCAGGTCACGCCCCGGTCCTTCACCTGCACGCCACAGGAGACACCATGGAACTGATCCACGTCGACCGCACCATCAACCGCAAACGCTACTCGACCGAGACCGCCACCCTGCTCGCCGACGATGTGTACTGGGACGGCCACAACCACGAGCGTGGCGGCACCAACACCTGGCTGTTCCGCACGCCGGGCGGCCGCTACTTCCTGCGCACCCAGAGCCTGTGGCAGGGCGTGCGCAACGACCTCATTCCGCTGACGCCCGAGGAGGCCGAGGAGGAGTGGGAGCGCCTGCCCGAGAAGTACAAGGCGTTCGAGACCGCTTTCCCGCACCTCACCGTCGAGGACGCCTGACCGACCGCCGCCCCTGGCCCCTGGCGACCTGTCATTTATCGGGCCCGGCGCACGTTCCGGGCCCTCAGGGCGAGGGCAGTCTTCGCCCCATATCGCTCGGGAGCGTCGCCGCACAAATACATCACCTGCACACCGTGTGGAGGCGCGGCACGCGCGCAGCAGACGGTTCAGTGCCAAGTCTTCTCACCTTGACCTCACAGGAGTGCCACCATGTACATCTACGTTCCCGAACACATCCGCTGCGGCGATCGAATCGTCTCCCTGATCACCGCAACTCCTCCCTTCGTTTCCCCTGCGTCCAGTCCCATTCCGCCCCATGTGCTGGGCACGTACGGCAGTAAGGCGGACGCTGACGCGGCCTACGACGCCTGGTGCGACGAGGTCGAAGGCACCGGCGGACACATCAATGTTCCCTGGGATAACCTTGAGTTCAGGATGTTGCCGTGTGAGCGGCACAACGTGCCCGCCCTGGCGGAGGCGGCCCGAACCGGAAAGCCCGTGTACATGACGTTGTTCCGGCCGGAACAGGTCCTGACGGAGGACGACGTCAATGTCATGATCAACGCGGTCGCCATGTGCGTCACCGTCACCGATCGGACCGGGAAGAGGCGCTCCGTCTCCTCTGATGAGGCCAGCGTTCTCATGCACAGATCCTTGACGCAGGTCGGTGAGGACGTGCTGCAGCGGTTGCGCTGAGGGTCCAACCGGGACAAGGCCAGGAAGGAGGCGCGCCCGACGGGCTGCGCCTTACCTCAGCAGCCCAGCGGCGCCCGCGGACCTCCAGCTTGTGAGGGGGACGTATGATACGCTTCGTCCATCGACACCGGTCAGTCCGTCGGCAACACGTCGTCCCGGGTGACCGGGGTGACACCGGTGACAGCTTCACCATCATAAGCTGGTGCGCCCGCCCGGAGGTTGGTGTGCAGGTGGGACTGGGCCGTCACCCCGGTCACCGCCGTCACCCCGGACCAGAGCCGCTCGCTCTTGGTCCGCTTCGGCGTGCAGCCCAGGGTCTTCAAATGTGCGTACAGGTCAGACGTTCTCACGGTTCGGCCCGCGTCGATGCCGTTCTCCTCGATCCATTCAGTGAACAGCCGGATCAGCGTACTGGACAGAATCTCGCCGCGTTCAGTGAGCACGAGACATTCGTCGGTGAACTTGCTGCAGGGATCCTGGTCCTGCCAGTACTTGCCCGTGGCCGCATTGATCTCGGCAGACATGGCCAGATCAAAGCCGCTGTTCCGCCACAGCGAGAAGCCCTCGTAGGCCCAGTTCAGCAGCGCAGACCGCGCCACCGGGTCGTTTTCCAGGGTACTTTTGAACGCTGCATACGGCTGGTCCGGCTTGGCCTTGAACGGGACCACGCGCAAACGCCGCTGCATTCCGGTATCGTCATGTGCCGTGTTGATCGGAAAGTTGGTGTGAATCCACAGTTTAAAAACGGGCTTGAACTCGACCATGATGTTGGAGTGCATGGCCCGCGCCGTGATCGGGTCATTCCCGGTCATGCCTTTGACCCGGCCAGCATTGAACCGGGCACCCTTGGGAGGTTCACCGGCCACGACCAGTCGCTTGCCGCGCAATTTCAGCAACTCCGGTTTGGGACCGCTGCCGCTGTCTCCGCGGCCGGCGTTCAGCAACAGCTCTACATTGATCGTTGCCGCGTAGTCGCCCAGCATGGCGGCCACGGCGGACACCAGTGTGCCCTTGCCGGTGCCGCCTTCACCCTCAAGCACGATGGCAACCTCGTTGGGCGCTTCTCCGTAGAGCGCTGACCCCACCAGCCTTTGGATGAAGTCATGCCGTCCGTCACGCCTCAGCAGCTCGGTCAGCTGATCGACGTATGGATGCCGCGCCGTCTTTTCGAAGGCCGCGCCGGCCTGCCACGTCAGCAGATCGCCAGGCGCGTGCGGCCGCAGCGTGCCGCTTTCAAGCTCCAGCGTGCCATTCTTGCAGTTCATCAGATGAGCTTGCGCGTCCCATTCGCGCACGTCCGTCAGGAACTCAGGGCGGCCAGCCGCAGCCCTGAGGGCGTCGCGGATGATCCTCTGGTTGCCCACGTCACGACCCCAGTCATACACCGCCTCAATCACATCATTGTTCGCGCGGGCCTTGATCAAGGTGGCCAGACAATCGGCCACGACCACCCTCAGCACGTCACCGGCCACCTGAGTGGACCGCGTGAGCTCCCGGTCATCTTGTTGCCAAATCCCGCACTTCGGGTCATACACGTACCATCCCACCCCAAACATGTAGCGCAGGCTTTCGTTCAGACGATTGCTGGCCAGGATCTGTGCATTTGCCGCGTCGGTTCCAATTTCCACACCCTTCGGAAGACGCGGCATGGTGTATGGTGGCCACCCTTTCGCGGGCATCTTCTTCATCTTGGCGCGCTTTTTCTTCGGCGCCGCGTTCCACGCCTCTGTCGCGTGTCCTTGCCGTTCCTCGACGTGTTGACCGTCCAGAGCTTTCCGGGAGCGCACAGTGGGGGGCATGCCGCACATGGTAACGCGCGTCACGACGGCGCAAATGCGCACATGAGGCGGCAGTGAGCATCTGACCTACAGATCACCTGCCGTCCCGGTGTCCATCTTCATTTTGACAACAACCCGTATTATTGTCACACTGTTTCCGGAGGACCCCACCCCTTGAACTCCACTCCCCACCCCCGTCACCACCGCCCGCCCGGCCCGCCGGTCCAGGGTCCGTGCACCCTCCAGCGCGGCACAGCTCTGTGACCCTGGTTCCCATCACCTC
>NZ_BMOM01000041.1 GCF_014647075.1 Deinococcus aerophilus
TCGTTTCACGCTCGGTTGTCATGCATCGCGCCTCGCTTGAGGCTCAGAAAAGATACAGGCCTACTCCCAAACTGTCAACCCCCCCATCTCCACGAAATCTTGGAAGTGCGCCTCAGCGCTGCAAAAGCACCGTTTCCTGCACCTTCAGGCCCTGCTCCAGAGCGGCGCGGGCATGCTGACGGGCAGCCTCCAGGTCATGATTCCGGTAATTGCCACACTCCAGCTCGCTGACTCCGGGAATAGGCCGGTCGTGCGCCGCCGTGTCCTGCAAAGCAGCTTTAAAGGCCGTCAGGACCCCCTGTTCATCGGGTTCGCCAATCACGGCCATATACATGCCCGTGCGGCATCCCATCGGGGAGACGTCCACCACATCCTTCAAGTGATCGCGCAGGTATCCGGCGAGCAGGTGTTCAAGCGTGTGAATGGCCGCTGGATCGATGGCCCCGGCATTGGGCTGCAGCAACCGCAGATCGTACTTGCTGATGTGGTCGCCGCGCGGCGTGGTCTTGACACCGGCGAGCCGGATATAGGGAGCCTTGACCTTGGTGTGGTCCAGATCGAACGATTCAACATTTGCCATGTCAGGCATTGTGCGCGGCATGGGCCGTGAAGAAGGTGAAGCCTTTCCCGTCATGTGCGGGGCGTGGGCCGCGACCACACAGCAGTGCCGATCCATATACTGCGCGGCGTGCTAACGCCGACCGATTCTCTTCGCCGCATGCCGTTCTGGGTCGCCCTGACATTGACCGTTGCCCTGGTCGTGGCTGATCAGCTGCTCAAGGCGTGGGCGCTGGCGAACCTTACCGCCTGCACCGCGGCACCGTGCCCTCCCCCCACGCCCTTTATTCCGGGCGTGCTGGACTGGGTCCTGACCTTCAATACCGGAGCGGCGTGGAGCATGTTCAGCGGCAGCGCCCAGCCCCTGGCCCTGGGGCGCCTGCTTGTCGGCCTGGGCCTGCTGGTCTACCTGTTCCTGCGTCCCCAGAACCGCTTTCTGACTGTGGTGCTGAGCATGATCTCGGCGGGAGCCATCGGCAACGCCATAGACGGACTGCGCTTTGGCAAGGTCACCGACATGATCCATGCTCCGCCCCTGAGCGCCATTACACGCGCGCTGGGCCAGGGTGACTTCCCCATCTTCAACATTGCCGACAGCTGCGTGGTCATGGGTACCCTGCTGCTGCTGATCGGCAGCTTCATCGCGGACCGCAAAGCCAGGAACTGAGCTGGAAACAGGCGCCCTGTGCGGCGGGCAGGCAACGAAACAAATAGAGAAACCAAAAAAATGTCCCCTCCAACAGGAAGGGACATTTCGCTGAAGCGGAAACTCAGTTCAGACCAGGCTCTTGCGGCACTTCGAGCACACGCGCAGGCGCAGGCTGACTCCGCCGCGCGTGACCTGCAGGGGCTGCAGGTTGGGCTTCTGAACACGCTTGCTGATGCCCGTGACTTTGCGGCCCACGCCGCCCGCTGCCCGCGCCTTACCCCGGCGGATCACCGAGTTCACGACAATCGGCCCCTTGCCGCATACTTCGCACACTTTCGCCATGATGTTTCTCCTTACCTGAGTCAGATTCTTCTGCTGTGACCGGGGGCCGCACGCCCCTGGGGGCTGACGCCACGCCGGCCAGAATCCGACAAGCCTTCCGACTGTAGCACACCACTCTGGCCCCCGAAAAGGCATAAAAATCCGGATGTCCCACAGGGGGCATCCGGGATTCGGAAGGCTTGAAGAGGATCAGCGCAGAACGCGCAGCGCCTTGAGAATGGCAATCAGGATAACGCTGCCGATCACGCCCCAGATGATGCTCCAGAAGCTGAAGCCGTCGCCGGCGGCGTTGGCGCCCCCGATGTTCAGCAGTCCGGCAAAGATCCACTGCGCGAGCAAAGCCCCCACAATCCCGATCAGGATGTTGGCGATCGCGCCCTGCTGAGCGTCCGTCTTCATAATCAGGCTTGCCAGCCAACCACACAGCGCACCAACCAGAATAGTAATGATCCAACCCATGATGTTGCCCTCCTGTTTCGTCCCGTTGAGTTTCAACGCGAAGTACCCGTTGTGTTGGCAGCATGAAACCCGGCCCTGAGGGCAAATGTAGATGGCGGCACTTTCTAAGAACGCGCAAAAGATTGGGTGGATATCCTACAAACTTCGGTTAAGGTTTTGCTCCAAAACGGGCCTTTTTGGTCTCATTTCTGATTCCAGATTCAGGGTTGACCCGGACCGGCAAAAGCCCTGCCGCCTGGATATTTGTCTTACTCCCGGTCCAACCCCGCGTGTGGGGACCGCTAGCATGGCCGCATTCACCGCACGGTCCCGCAGGGGGCCTGCAGCCTGGAGGCTTCTCCCTATGCCCGGACTACTGGAACGCTACCGCCCCTACCTGCCCATCACAGCCAACACCCCCAATCTGTCGCTGCATGAGGGCAGCACGCCGCTGATCCACGCGCCCGTCCTGAGCCGCCACCTGGCAGTAGAGCTGTTCCTGAAGTACGAGGGGCTGAATCCCACCGGAAGCTTCAAGGACCGGGGCATGGTCATGGCGGTTGCCAAGGCGGTCGAGGATGGAGCGGACACCGTGATCTGCGCGAGCACCGGCAACACCAGCGCCGCCGCCGCCGCCTACGCCGCACGCTCGGGCCTGAAATGCATCGTGCTGATTCCCGACGGCAACATCGCGCTGGGCAAACTGGCCCAGGCCATGGCGTATGGAGCCAGAATCGTGGCCATTCAGGGCAACTTCGACGTGGCCCTGAACCTGGTCCGCGAGATCAGCGAGAAGCATCCCATCGCGCTGGTCAACAGCGTGAACCCCTACCGCCTGGAGGGGCAGAAGACCGCCGCCTTCGAGGTTGTGGACGAACTGGGAGCCGCCCCCGACCTCCTCGCGATTCCGGTGGGCAACGCCGGCAACATCAGCGCATACTGGATGGGTTTTCGCGAGTACCACACCCACGGCAAGATGGACAACCTGCCGCGCATGTGGGGCTTTCAGGCCGCCGGGGCCGCGCCGCTGGCCCGTGGCCTGGACCGGGTGGACAACCCCGAGACCATTGCAACCGCCATTCGCATCGGCGCGCCAGCCAGCGCCCACCTCGCGCGGGCGGCGGTCAGCCAGTCGGGTGGGCTGTTTGATCTGGTCACCGACGACGAGATCATGGAGGCCTACGCCCTGATCGCCGGGGAAGGCGTGTTCTGCGAGCCGGCCAGCGCGGCGCCGGTGGCCGGTCTGCTCAAGCTGCACGCGGCTGGAAAACTCCGGGCCGGACAACGGGTGGTGGCCGTCCTGACGGGCAACGGCCTGAAAGACCCCAGCAGCGCCATGCGCAACGTCGTTCCCCCGGTGGCGGTGGAGGCCCGGCTGGAGCGCGTGATGGAGGGCATTCTTTGAAGGTGGGCTGCCTGCACGCCCTTGCCGGCCACAGCATTCAGCAGCTGACACAGGGAGAGGCCCCGTGAGTGCTTTTGTGGTCCGGGCCCCTGCCAGCAGCGCCAACCTGGGCCCCGGGTTTGACAGCCTGGGCCTCAGCGTGCCGCTGTACACCACCCTGACGGTGACGCCGGGCGAGCGAACCGAGGTGGTGCCCCTGGGCCCGGAGCTGGAAGGCACGCCTGCCAACGAGGACAACTATGTCTACCGGGCCATGCTGCTCGTGGCCCAGCGCACCGGACAGCCGCTGCCCCCGGCCCGCGTGGAGATCCACACCGAGGTGCCGCTGGCCCGCGGCCTGGGCAGCAGCGCCGCCGCCCTGGTGGCAGGCATTGTGGCTGCCAACCGTCTACTCGGCAGCCCGCTGGACGACCACGCCGTGCTGGACGTGGCCGCCCGCGAGGAGGGCCACCCCGACAACGTGGCCCCGGCGCTGTTCGGGGGCATCGTTGTGGCCACGCTGGACAAGCTGGGCACCCATTATGTGCGCCTTGACCCGCCCGAACACCTGGGTGTCACGGTGCTCGTGCCCGATTTCGAGCTGAGCACCAGCAAGGCCCGCGCCGTCCTGCCCCGCGAGTACAGCCGCGCCGACACCATCCACGCCCTGTCGCACGCGGCGCTGCTCGCCGCCGCCCTGGCCCAGGGCCGTCTGGACCTGCTGCAGCACGCCATGCAGGACTACATTCATCAGGTCTGGCGTGCGCCGCTGGTCCCTGGCCTCAGCGACATTCTCGACGACGCGCACAAACACGGCGCGCTGGGCGCGGCCCTGTCCGGCGCGGGACCCACGGTACTGTGCTTCCATGACCAGCGCGGAACAACCGCTTCCCTGCACGCCTATCTGCTGGGAGTCATGAAAAAAAATGGGTTGACCGGGCGTGTGCTGGACCTGCCCATCGATACCCAGGGCACCCTGGTCACCCCGGCCGATTAAGTCCTCGGGCAAGGGATGGGGACCGCTATTTCATGCCCTCGTTGCCCGTCTGCTTGATCTGCTCCATGCGGCCCAGGGCCTCAAGCCACTCGTGCTCGGAGATTGATGCCAGCTCACGGCCGTCGTGGCGCTCGACCAGCACCTCGCGCATGGCCTCGGCCTCACGCAGGCTGGCGCCCTCGCGGCCCATGCGGTCCAGAATGGGATCAAGCTCCATGCCGCGGCCGACCTTCATGCCGCACGCTCCGACGCCGGACCGGGCCGGGCCCCCACGTTCACGGAGAACTCGGGTGTCTGCTGCCGCGTCACCTGCCACAAGGCCACTGTCGTCATGGCCTCACGGTAGCGGCCCACGGACTGGGGAGAGGTGAGGCGCAGGCGGCAGCTTCTTTAGGGTGCCGCGCCCCGGTTCGGCTCAGCGCTGCGGCAGGCGGACGCGGCTGCTCCCGCCTGCCGCAGCGGGCCTGCAAAGCCAATGAAAAAGCGAAAGACTCCGCACAGGACGGAGTCTTTCGCTTGTGGTGGCCAGAGCCGGACTTGAACCGGCGACCCAACGATTTTCAATCGTTTGCTCTACCAGCTGAGCTATCTAGCCGCGTTTCCCACACGGGGAAACCTTGGCGGTCCGGACGGGATTTGAACCCGCGACCTTCTGCGTGACAGGCAGATATGCTAACCGCTACACTACCGGACCAAGTGGAGATGACTGGTGTTTCTTGTGGTTGTCGCTGCCTTTAAAAAGCAGCGGGGTTAAGGATAGCCGCGCTCTCACAGCTTGTCAACCAGCAGACAATTCGGCCGACCATCCGCTTCTAGAACGGCACGGCCCGCACCCCCTGCAGGGCGGCGTCGGAGGTGGGCGCCGCGTCGTCCGCAAGCATCAGCTCCAGGTACTCGCGGTCATGCAGGGCGTCGATCATGGCGAAGCGGTGGTCGGCGTCCAGCAGGATCCCCCCCTCCACCTGGGTATGCCCGTAGACCCCGAAGTGCAGGCCCGCCATCTCCACGTACTGCGGGGTCTCACGAAACCAGCGTTTGGTGCTGGGATCGCCGTAGAACAGGTCATCGTAGTGGGCGTGGGCGGGCAGCGGGGAGACGTGGGCAAACTGGACCGCGCCCACCCGCACCTCGCGGGGAAAGCCTTCCATCCAGGCCCGGAGGTGGGCGGGCAACAGCACGCCGCCGTGTTGCGGATCGAACTCCAGGTGACTCAGGCCGCCGCCTGTGCCCAGCACGTATCCGCCGCTCAGAACCGCGTCGTCGTGGTTGCCCAGAATGATGTGGACCGCGTGGGGGGCCGCCTGCTGGTAGGTCCGCAGCCGCTCCAGCTGGATCACCTGGGCGCGCGCCGCCAGAAACAGGTGGTCGGGGTCGGCGGAATGGAAACGGGGCAGGCCGGTGAGGCGGGCATAGTCGCGCTCGCTCTTGGGATGCACCAGATCACCAATCAGCACAACCTGAAACAGCCCCGCGAGGACCGGAGCCGTCGGCAGACACTGGGCGTCGGCACAGCTCGCCGCGCGCAGAGCCGACCACAGCGTGTCGAAGTCGGCGTGAACGTCGCCAAAGGCCATGAACTTTCTCATGCCCGGTCAGTCTAGCCGCTCGCGGTCCCGGACAGGCGGGGCATGAGGCCGCCGTACCCCCGGGCCCCTCAGATGCGCTCCTCAGCCCTTCAGGATGGTCTGCAGCTCCTTGTAGATGGCGCGGCTCTCCTCCACCGTCTCGCCGTACCCGCTCATCAGGATGCGCGTGGCCTCCACTCCCTTGCCCGCGACGCGCAGCTGGTCGAGCAGGTCATTGATGTGGCTGCGGGCCTTGTCCATCTGTGGATCGCGCGGCGGCTCGGGCGGAAGTGCGGTCCCCGTGGGCAGGTCGGGCAGCGGCGCGTCGGCCTCGAGGTCGGCGGTGTTGGCGCCGTCTTCCGGATCGTAGGCCACCCAGTGACCGTCGCCGGCCGAGGTCAGACCGTAGGTGCGGGCCATGTCGGCCAGGGCGGCGCGCTTGGCGTCTTCCAGGGTGTGGGCACCCGCCAGCCCCTCGCGGCCCACGCCGAGCAGCACCACTCGGGCGCGCACCACCGGCGGCTGCACGCTCTCACAGACCCAGCCCAGCTCCCACTGGGGGTCCAGGCGCTCCAGGTGGGCGGCCATCTGGTCGGGATCGGGAACGGGAACGACGCGCGCCTGGTCGCCCCGGACTTCCAGGGTCGCCCAGGCGGTCATGCAGGCGCGCAGGGCCTCGCGCACGCGGTCAGGATCAGCCATGCCCGCCAGTGTAGCGGGACCGGGCCGCGCCGGGTCTGTGTTGCTTCTCGCCCTTGCGGGGCCCGCTTACTGACCAGGCTGCAGGCCCGGCGTCAGGGTCAGGCGGCGGGTCTGGCCCCAGTCGGCCGGATCGGTGCTCATGGGCAGGTACTCGCCCGCAACCCACTTCTTCTGCTGGTCACTGACGTGTGCGCCCAGCGGATTGCCGTCCTGCCCCAGGCTGCCGATGAAGATGCTGCGGTTGAGGTTCCCCAGATCCACGATCTGGCGGTAGCTGGGCCCGTGGGTCTGGCGGAAGGTGCCGGCCTCGGGACGGGCCACGTTGACGGTGTTGGTGCCGCCGTGGGTGGGCGCGCGGTGGTTGAACAGCCACGCGAGCGCTTCCACGTTTCCGAAGGCGCGGTGGTTGCTCGCCACCTGATGCAGCCGGCCGTAGGTCCAGCGCTGCGGATCACTGCCCAGGCGGGCGCTGAGGTCGTCCACCGCTGTTTTCAGCGAGGCGCTCAGAAAGGCGGCGCAGTTCTGGAGCTTGCGGGCCTCGTCGCGGCACAGCTCGCCGTTGGTCTGCAGCTGCCGCAAGGCGCTCAGGCTGTTCAGGGTCGTGTCGTCGCCCAGCTCGTCACGGGCCATGCCCTGCAGCGCCATCAGCCACGCCTCGAAGATGGTGGGGGCCACTGCCCCCGCCCGCTCGTCGCCGTCCCAGCCACGCAGCACCTCCAGCGCCCGGCGGCTGAGGTCATCCTCCGGCCGGGCCGCGAGCAGCGCCTCTTTCATGTCTCTCCAGACCAGGCTGACGGTGTCGAGCTGCACCGCCTTCACGTCCTCGACCGTGACCCCCGTGGGCCGGGCCTCCAGCAGCTGGGTGATGCGCTCGGCTCGGTACGGCTCGGCCCAGTTGCGCGGGTTGCTCAGGGCATAGGGGTAGCCGTCGGGCACGACCCGGTTGTTGGCGGTCACCACCAGTCCGTCGGCCGGATTGTACGTATGGGGCAGCGCGCCGAAGGGAATGTATCCCTGCCACTCGCGGCTGCCGTCCCCGCTGACCGGCAGGCTGCCGTCCCAGCCCTCGCGGACCGGCACCCGGCCCGGCGCGTAGTAGCCGGTGTTGCCGTCCACATCGGCGTACACGAAGTTCTGGCTGGGAGCCACGTACCTTTGCAGCGCGCGGGTGAAGTCGGTCCAGTTCTGGGCATAGTTCAGGCCCAGAAAGGCGTCCATGGTGGTGTCTCCCGGTTGCAGCGCCGTCCACTGCAGGGCCACGCGCGGCCCGACCGCCGCCGCGCCGGCGTCACTGACGATGGGGCCGTGCCGGCTTTCCCGCACGGTGAGCTGCAGGTCGGCCCCGCCCTTGACCCGGATGGTCTCCGTGCGCTCGGTGAGTGTGGCCGTCGCCGGCTCGATGTACAGGTCCTGCACATCGGGGTTCACGTTGGTCACGCCCCAGGCCACGCGCTCGTTGCGCCCGATCACGATGGCGGGCAGGCCCGGAATGCTGGCCCCGATGGCCTTCAGGGTCGGGCCCTGCAGGTCGGCGAGGTACCACAGCATCGGGCTGGTCAGGGCAAGGTGCGGATCGTCGGCCAGAATCGGCTTGCCGCTCGCGGTGCGGCTGCCACCGATCACCCAGTCGTTGCTGCCCTTGCCGGGAACGCGGTGCAGCCTCAGCTCCCGCGCGGCCTGCAGGTGGGCCTGCAGCGCCTGCACGGTGGCGGCGGGCAGGGCGGCGGTGTCGGGCAGGGGGGCGGGCACCGCGCCCGTCGCGGGCAGCTCGTCGGCACTGAGGATGGTGGGAGCGCCGGCCGGATAGGGGGCCGTGACCTCGTTCAGACCCGGCTGGCCCAGACGGGCCACGACGCGGGTGTTCAGAACCTCGTCATCCATGTTGCCGCCCAGGTCATAGGCCATCAGCTTGCTCCACGACACGCTGTCCACCTCGGTCCAGGCCTCCGGCGTGTAGCCCAGGATGCGGAACTCGGGCGCGACCTTGCCGCGCCGCATGGCCGCGTTCACGCCCGCCGTGTAGGCCCGTACCAGGGCGCGCGACTGTGCCGAGAGCTCCGGTAGCACCGACCCGGCGGCCCGCTGAAAGCCCCAGGTCCGCAAAAAGCGGTCCTGACCCAGCGCGGCCTCGCCCAGTACCTCCGAAAGACGCCCCTGCACCACCCGGCGCTGAAAGTCCATCTGCCACGCCCGGTCCTGCCAGTGCACGAAGCCCAGCGCAAACACCGCGTCCTCATCGGACGGTGCGCGGATGTGCGGCACCCCCCACTGATCGCGCGTGACCGTTACCTCGCCGCGCACGCCCAGCAGCTCCAGCGTGCCCGTTTCCTGCGGCAGCGAGGTCACCCGGACCCACCACACCACGCTCAGCGCCGCGAGCAGCACAAGCAGCACCAGCCACAATACGCCCCTGCCCCATTTGCTCCACGCTGACCCCCGACCTGTTCCCCGACGCACCATCCTGCCTCCTGTAAAGTGGCCGCAGCATAGCGGGCCAGGGCGCGCGCGCAGGACGCACAGTCGGCGGGCAGCTCAGGAAACGGACAGGGCCCGGGGGCTCAGAACTCCAGGTTCTGCAGGGCCGTGTTCGCGCGTTCCAGCGTGGGATGGGCCGGCAGGCGCCCGATCTGGGCGAGCAGCTCCGCCACCTGTGCGTGCGTCTGCTCGCCCAGCGGCTGCGGCGCGACCGGGGTGGCCACGGTGGGCTGGGGAGGCGTCAGGGTGCAGTCCAGCACGCAGAACTCGAAGGTCCAGTGTTCAGCCCCGGCGTCGGCCGGGCACGCGCCTTCGGAACGGTCTGCCCGGCCGTCTACCCGCGTCACCGCCGCGCCGTAGCCGTTGCCGAAGCGGAACAGCAGAAGTTCTCCACCGGGCAGCGTGTGCTGTTCGGGCAGACACAACACCTGGGGAAAGCAGGGATGGGCCGCAAGTGCGGCGGAACTGGAACCGGCGGGATGGTACACGGTCATGAACAGCACCCTCCTGGGGGTCTGACGTGGTGAAGACGCGGCAGAGCGGCGGAGCCACGCATCATGGCGGGTCATCCAGCGCTTCCCCGCACTGTAGAGGCGGCCGTCTTACCGGGTGCTGACTGCAGGCTCAGGCTTCATGGAGACCGCTCCCGGCTGCTGCCCGGTGGGGCGGGACGTCTACGCATCCCGGCGGCGCGTTACAGGGTGGAAGTGGCCTGCACCCACCAGTCCGGATGCCGCGCGGCCAGGGCGGCGGCGGCGGTGTGGGCGGCGGCGCCGTCTGTGGCCAGGGCAAAGCAGGTGCTGCCCGAACCGCTCATCAGGGGAGAGTGCAGGCCTGCCGCGTCCAGGGCGGCCAGCGCCGCGCGGATGGGGGCGTGCCGGGCGGCGACCCCGCCCTGCAGGGCATTGTGGTACGGCAGCGGGCGGCCCGCGCTCACGGCGGCCAGGATCGCTCCGGTGTCCAGCGCGGGCGTGAAGGCCTCCTCGTCGTCCAGCCAGGCGTAGGCGTCACGGGCGCTGACCTCCACCCCCGGATTGACGAGCACCAGCGCAAGGCGCGGCAGCGGCAGCGGTGTCAGAAGCTCGCCGACTCCCTCGGCGACGGCAGGCTGACCGAGCAGGAAGAAGGGCACATCTGCACCCAGCCGCAGCGCCAGGGCCGGCAGGTCCACCCGCGCCGGATAAAGCCGCGCCAGGGCCATCAGCGTGGTGGCTGCGTCGCTGCTGCCGCCGCCAAGACCAGAGGCCAGCGGAAGGTGTTTATGCAGCGTGATGGCCGCGCCGCCCGCCACCCCGGCCGCGTCCAGATAGGCGCGGGCAGCCCGGTAAACCAGATTGCCCTCATCCGTCGGCAGCCCGGCGCCCCACTCGCCCCGCACGCTCAGGCTCAGCGTATCCGCCGCCATGATCTCCAGATCGTCGCCCACAGCCAGCGGCACCATCAGCGAGTGCAGTTCGTGGTAACCGTCCTGCCGCAGGCCCCGCACGCTCAGGCCCAGGTTGATCTTGGCCGGGGCGAGGTAGGTCACGGGGCCGGGGCGGGTAACGGAATCGGGGCGGAGGCTAGCGCTCACGCCCCCCAGCATTCCACACCGGCCCCTGCGGCGGACGGTCCTCTTCCTCCCCGGCGTCCCACACCGGGGCCAGGGCGCGCGCCAGGGCCAGATCGCCGGGGGTGGTGACCTTGAACAGCCGGGCGTCCCCGCGCACCAGCCGCACCCGTCCCCCCTGCCGGGCGATCAGACCCGCGTCGTCGGTGGCGGCGTATCCGTCGGCCACGGCAGCTTCATGGGCCCGCAGCAGCAGCGCGCGGCGAAACCCCTGGGGCGTCTGCACGGCCCACAGGCCCGCGCGGGGCACCCCCTCGCCCCACGTCTCCCCCGGCCCCGCGCGCACCAGCGTGTCGGCCACCGGCAGCGCCACGCTGGCCGCGCCGGTTTCCGGGACCGCCTCCAGCAGCGCTCCCACCACCTGCGGGGGCACAAAGGGCCGGGCCGCGTCGTGAATCAGCACGGTGTCTGCCGCCGTCGCGCGCAGCAGGCGCAGCACGCTGTCCTGGCGGGTGGCGCCGCCCACGATGGCCCGCGCCGCGAGGCCGGGAGGCGGGGTCAGCCCTTCGGGCAGGGCCACCAGAACCTCGTCCACGTAAGGGGCTAGGGCGGCGACGCTGCGGGCAAGCAGACTCAGGCCGCCCACCGTCACCATCGCCTTGGGGCCCAGGCCCAGCCGGGTGCCGTCCCCGGCGGCGGGAATCAGGGCGGCGGTGGTGCCCGCGAGCAGGCAGGGGCCGCTCACGCGCCGTCCTCGCCCCAGCGCTGAAAGCCGGGAACATCCAGGCCAAACTGATCGAGGACCCGGGCGGTCACGAAGTGCAGCAGTTCCTCCACGCTCTGCGGCGCGTGGTAGAAGCCGGGACTGGCGGTCATGACGGTGGCGCCGGCGTCGTGCACGGCAAGCAGGTTCTGCAGGGTGGGCCGGGGCAGGGGGTCTTCACGCACCACCACCACCAGCGGGCGGCGCTCCTTGAGGGTGACGTGCGCCGCGCGCGGCAGCAGGGTGTCGGCAAAGCCGTGCGCCACCTTCGCCAGGGTGCCCGCGCTGCACGGAATGATCAGCATGCCGTCGGTGCGGTACGACCCGCTGGCGACGCTCGCCGCCAGATCGCGGTCCTCGTGAACCTGCGCGGCGTACCGGGTCAGGTCGGCGGGGCTCAGGCCTCCGCCCTCGGCGCTCATGACCCGCTTGGCGCCGCTGCTGACGATCAGGTGCGTTTCCACGCCCGCCGCCTGCAGGGCACGCAGCACCCCGTGTGCGTAGGGAATCCCACTGCCCCCCGACACGCCCACCACCAGCCTCACGGCATCTGCCTCATGGGCCGCAGGCTAGCAGGCACGCTGCGCCCCGGCTAGGGACAGGCCGCCGCCTCCGCCGTACCATGGAGGCATGACTTCCCTGTCTCCGGCTTCCGGCCCTGCCCTGGCCGACCAGCTGATCGGCGAGTACTGGCAGGGCGCGCACCTGACCGATCCCGACCTGCTGCGCCGTATGTGGGAAGCGGGACCGGTGCTGTATTCCGCCGCGCACGGGGTCGCGGTGCTGACCGGACACGCCGAGGTCACGGCCGCGCTGCGCCACCCCGGTACCCGCACCGGCAAGTACGGGGGCGGCACCCTTGCCCAGAGCGCGAGCTTCGCCGTGATGAGTCCGATGATGCTGTTTCACGACGGGACCAGCCACACGCGGCTGCGGTCGCTGACCCAGCGGGCCTTCACGCCGAGCGTGCTGGAGGAGAGCCGCGAGTTTATCGGGGCGCTGACCGACGACCTGCTGCGCGGGGCGCGGGAGGCAGGCGAGGTGGATTTCGTGCAGGCGGTGGCCTACCCGCTGCCGGTCACGGTGATCGTGCGCATGCTGGGCCTGACCGGCACGGACGCCGAGCGCTTCCGGACCTGGACCGAGAGCGTGGCCGATCTGCTGGGCGGCGTGAACGTGATGCCCGAGCGCTGGGGGCAAATCGAGGCCGATGCCCGCGACATGCGTGCCTACTTCCGCACGCTGGCCGATGACCTGCGCGCCTCGCCGCAGCCGGGCCTGCTCTCGGCGTTGGCGGCGGCCGAGGGCGAGGGCGGCCGCCTGAGCAGCGAGGAACTGCTCGCCAACGCCGTGTTGCTGCTCGCCGCCGGGCACGAGACGACCAGCAATCTGCTCTCGGGCAGCGTGCTCGCCCTGGCCCGCCACCCGGACCAGCGGGCGTGGCTGGCCCAGGACCCCGCTGGTCGGGCGGCGGCGGCCACCGAGGAACTGCTGCGCGTGCTGTCGCCGGTGCGCGGCAGCGGGCGCTTCACGACCCAGCCGCTCACGCTGGGGGGGGTGGACCTGCCGGCCGGCACCCCCCTGAGCCTGAGCTACGCGGCGGCCAACCGCGATCCACGCGTCTACCCTAAGCCCGACGCCCTGCAGCTGGCGCGCACAAATGCCCGCACCCACCTGGCCTTTGCCGGCGGGCCCCATTACTGCCTGGGTGCCACGCTGGCCCGCCTGGAAAGCGCCACCTTCCTGACCACCCTGATGACCCGCTTTCCCGGTTTTCAGGTGCCCGAGCAGCCGGTCAGCGACCGCCCCAACTTTGCCCTGCGCGGCCTGGAGCGCCTGAGCGTGCGGCTGTAGCGCTCCGGTTACCTGCCCGGACGGACCTCATGCCGCCGCAGGCGGGCGCCGCGCACTTCGGCGGTGAGAAAGGCCAGCGCGCCGATCAGGTAGGTGAAGGCCAGCAGGGCCGCGAGGACCGTCCGGACCGTCACCCCCGCCAGGGACGGCAGGGCCGTGAAGCCGCCGCCCCCTATGGGAGCCAGGGCCGCCACGGCCGCCGCCCAGACGAGCAGCAACATGCCGCCCCACGGGCTGTGCATCAGGCCCGTGCCCGGCAGCAGTACGGTAAGCACGCGGTACAGCGGCGGGCGCGCAGGCCGGGCGGCCGGACGCGGCAGCAGCAGCGACAGGGCGAGGCCCAGCCCGAGCAGCGCCGTGCCCAGCAACAGAATCCCCAGGCGCACGCTGCGGCCCGGCGCGGGAGTCAGCAGCCGCGCCGGACTGCGCAGCGCCTCGGCCAGCGTGTCGCTCAGGTCGCCGGTCACGGCGCGGGTCAGGCTGCGCTGGTCGGGGTAGCACAGCCGGGGCTGTCCGGACCGGTAATTGCGCTGGAAGATGGTGCCGGGGGTGCCAGGGTTCAGCCCCAGGTTGTAGGCCGCGGCGCTGAGGTCCGGGCGGGTCGAGAGGGCGGCGCGTTCCTGCTCGCGGGCCTGGGCGTCGTCTCCACGGGCCTGCGCGATCACGCCCAGGTTGTTCAGGGCGCAGGCGTCGGGCAGCGCGCCGGTGTACAGCTGCCGGGCCAGCGCGTCCTCGCCGTCGAGTTGCGCGGCCAGACCGCTGAGCAGGGCACTGTCGGGGCCAGGACGCAGGTCCAGGTCTCCCAGGCCTGCGTTGCCCCAGCCGCCACCGTAGGTGCCGGAGTTCAGGGCCGGGGCACGCAACGCCGCCCCCGCCAGATTGGCCCACTGCCAGCCGCCGACCGCGGTGAGCAGTCCAGCGACCAGCAGCAGCAGCAGCAGCCGTTCACTGAAAGAGGCGTAGGCGACGGTCACGTGGCGCGCGCGGGCCAGAGGACGGTGCAGCCACGACCGCCAGCGGCCCCCCAGCGGACGGGTTGTCTCGCCCTGAATCCGCCACGCACGCGCACCCAAGGTCAGCAGCGCGGCCGCCAGGGTCAGGACCAGGGCCAGCGTTGCCAGCCGGGCGGCGCCGCGCACACGGGTCAGTCCATCCTCACCGAGGTTGTACAGCGTGCCTGCCCGCAAGCTGCGCGCAAACTGCCGCCACTCCTCGGCCTCTCCGGCGCGTCCCTGGGTGTCCAGAATGCGGGCGTAGCGGGCGTACAGCGCCGGACCGCCCTCAAAGCGTGGGTGCAGGTCGCGCAGGTAGGCCATCCACGCCTCGGCGCGGGCCAGCCGGTTCTGGTCGAGCAGGGTACCCAGGTAGCCGCTGGGGTTGCCGTACGCGAACAGCGCCTCGCGGCTGACCGGCACATCGGGATCCAGACCCCGCGCGGCGGCGTCCCGGCGGGCCCGGTCCAGCGCGAGGTCGGCGGCGGCGGGAAATCCGGCGGCGTCCAGCCGCGCCGCGAGCTGCACCCACGCGAAAAACGGCAGCGGGGTGCCCAGCGCCCGCCTGACCGTGCTCAGCGCCGCGTACTGGTCTCCCCCCTTTTCCAGCCGCTGGGCCAGCCGCAGCAGCACGAAGGGGTTGCCGGGGTCCGCCGCCGCCGCCTGCCTCAGGTCGCCCGGCGCCACCGCGTCGGCCGCGCGGCGCAGCCAGCCGGTGACGGCCGGGTCCGGCGGAAACACCACCCGCTCCTGCACCTCCAGTCCTCCAGGCATGCTGCTCAGCGTGAAGTTCTCGGTGTAGCCGTCCCCCTGGGTGGTCACCCGGACCACCCCCCCCGAGGCGTCCAGCGAGGTCACGGGCCCCGGCAGATCGGCGCGGCCCAGCACCCGGCCCGAACCGCTGAAGGTGTACACCACCGGCCCGATCCCCACGAAGGTCAGGCCGCCCACCTCCAGCGGGCCGCTCAGCTCACCCAGTGCCGGGGGAAAGCGGCGCTCCCACACCAGCCGCGCGCCGTCCTCGTAGCGCAGGGTACGGCCCTCCAGCACCGGGGCGGCGTGTCCCCAGTTCCACAGGGCCAGCAGGGTCAGCAGTCCGCTCCACCGCCCGCCAGCGTGCCTCACGCTCCGCCTCGCCTGGCAACGACCGGAAAGGCGAGCAGGTGGGCGGCCCGCACCGCCATCACGGCTCCGCCCGCGAGCAGATCGGCCACCCCACCGCAGCGCAGGGCCAGCAGCAGCCCCAGCGGCACGGCCACCGCCGTGGCAAACGGCACGGCATTGAGCTGCAGCGCTGGTTGCAACGTGGCCCGGTACAGCGGAATCAGGGCCAGGGCCAGCGCCAGCGTGCCCAGCAGGGTCACTGGCGCCGCCGCCAGCAGCGCCCCCAGAAGCGGAGCGATGCCGGCACCGCCCCGGAACCGGAAATACAGCGGGTAGCAGTGCCCCAGCACCACGAACAGCGTTGCGAGCCACGTCATCTCCGGCACCAGCCAGCGGGCCAGCAGCACGGCAAGCACACCCTTGAGGATGTCTCCGGCGCCCACCAGGATGGCCGCGCGGCGCCCATACTGCCGGTAGGTGCCGCTGCCGCCGGGCAGGTCATGTGCGCGGATGTCCGCGCCGCGCCGCCGCGAGTACAGCACGCCCATCACCAGGGATCCGAGCAGGTAGGACAGGAGGGCGACCAGCGCGGACAGCATACGCGCCGCATTGTAGGGCAGCCCGCCCGCAAAAGCGGCGCTCCCCAGGCGTGGGCATCCGTGCAGGCGGGCCAGTGGTTCCGCTGCTCTAGACTCCGGCAGATGAGCACGCACGATCCCGCAGTGCCGGACCGGCCCACGGCGCCGGACCGCGCCGCCCTGTCGCGCGAGGAACTGCGCCGCTACTCGCGCCAGCTGCTCGTGCCCGAGTGGCACGCGGCGAATGCCCAGGAACGGCTGGGGCGGGCCTCGGTGCTGGTGGTGGGGGCCGGCGGGCTGGGGGGGCCGGTGATCGCGCAGCTCGCGGGAGCGGGCGTGGGATCCCTGCTGATTGCCGACGGAGACACCGTGGGCCTCAGCAACCTGCACCGGCAGGTGCTTTTTTCAGCCGAGGATGTGGGCCGCTCCAAGGCCGAGGTCGCGGCCGCCCGCGCTCAGGCCATCAATCCGCACGTCCGGGTGCAGACGGCGCCCGCCGTGAACGCCGCCAATCTGGACGGCCTGCTGGAGCGGGTCACCCTCGCCGTCGACGCCACCGACAACTTCGAGACCCGCTACGCTGTGGCCGACGCCTGCGTGCGGCTGGGGCGCGAGTGGGTGTGGGGCGCGGCAAGTGGGGTCAGCGGCATGGTCAGTGTGTTTGGCCCCGGACTGGGACTGCGCGACGTCTTTCCCGATCCCAGCGGCGCACCGTCGTGCGACGAGGCTGGGGTGTTGGGTCCGGTGCCCAACCTGGTGGGCAGCATGATGGCCCTGGAAGCCCTCAAGGTGCTGGGCGGCGTGGGGGAGCCGCTGCGCGGGCGCCTGTGGACCCTGGACGCCCTGTCGGGACGCAGCCGCATCCTGTCTCTGGCAGCGGCCACCGGTCTCTGAAAATCACAAATTCTCGTGCTGCACAGGGGCCAGAATCTTTCAATGACACTTATTGAACCTGCAAAGTGTGCTAAGCTGCATTTGAGCGACGAACTTCGGCTCAATTCCTGCAGGGAGGTTCAGGCATGACCAGAATGAACAGACCCGAAAGCGAAGCGGCTTCCAGAACATCGTCCGGCACGGGCAACAAGATTGCCAAGACCCAGATCGTGGACCACGTGGCAGAGCAGACGAGCCTGAACCGCAAACAGGCCGGCGAGGCGGTCAGCGCCATGCTCGACTGCATGATCTCGGCGCTGCGGGAGGGCCGGCGGGTGGGCCTGCCCGGCCTGGGCACCCTGAGCGTAACCCAGACTGCCGCGCGCACCGGAGTGCGCCCCGGCACCAGCCAGCGCATCCAGATTCCTGCCGGCAAGAAGGTGGCCTTCAAGGTCGCCAGCACCCTCAAGCAACAGCTCTAGGCGGCCGTGCCGGGCTGCGGCCCACGTGAGGGGCGAACCCGGGCCAGCCCCGCAGTTGCGCCCCTCCTCCTCCTTATCGTGGCCGCCCCAACTTTTAAGTGATCTTCATCATGGCGGCCCGCTGGCTTCCTTTGTGACCTCCCCTACCGGTCCCCCGGCGGGGGGTGGGTACCTTGGTCGGATGAGAAAATCGACAGGATTGATGCTGGCCGTGCTGGCAGGCAGTGTGCTGGGCAGCGTGGCTGCGGCCAAGCCCATCGTGGTGGGCAGCAAACTTGACCCCGAGGCCCAGATTCTGGGACAGATGATCGTGCTGACGCTGAAGAATGCCGGCTTGGACGTCACCGACAAGACCAACCTGGGCGATACCGGAGTGAACCGCAAGGCCATTCTGGCCGGTGAAATCGACGTGTACCCCGAGTACACCGGCAACGCGGTGTACCTGTTTCCCGCCGCCAAGATCACGTCCAAGCAGGCGGGCAATCCCGGCACCATCTACGGCTTGGCTCGCCAGCTGGACAGCAAGAACGGCATCACGTGGCTCAAGCCCGCCAGCGTCAACAACACCTGGGTCATCGCCGTGCCCGAGAAGCTCGCGAGCAGCGCGAAGCTGAGCAGTGTGGCCGATCTGGCCAAGTACCTCAATGCCGGCGGCAAGTTCAAGATGGCCGGCAGCCCCGAATTCTTTAACCGTCCCGATACCATGCCCGCTTTCGAGGCAACCTACGGCTTCAAGCTGAGCGCCGATCAGAAACTGGTGCTCGCGGGCGCGACCCCGCCCCAGACCCAGCAGGCCGCCGCCAACGGCACCAACGGCGTGAACGCAGCGATGGCCTACGGCACCGACGGCACCCTCTCGGCACTGAAGATGGTCGCCCTGAAAGACCCCAAGGGCGCGCAGGCGGTATACCAGCCGGCCGCGATCATCCGCACGGCGACCCTCAAGGCCAACCCGCAGATCGAGGCACTGCTGAACAAGACCTTCGCCACCCTCTCGCAGTCGACCCTGCAGGGCCTGAACGCCAAAGTAGCGCTGGAAGGCCGCACTGCCCGCGACGTGGCGCAGGAGTACCTCAAGGGCAAGGGGCTGATCAAGTGACGCCGGTCAGGTTGGGCCTTTTCCCCGTGTGGAACAAACAGTAACCATGGTCCAGCCTAACCGGAAGGGGGCGGCAGTCACGGAGACTGCCGCCCCGCTTCCGTCCCCGCCGCCCGGCCACGAAGCTGCCCGCTCCGACACCCAGGCGGTCCTGTGGCTGGCCGCCGTGCCCATGCTGGCGGCCGCCGCGCTGCCGTGGGTGCTGCTGCGGCCCAACCGACTGGCCCCCGGCGACTATCTGCGGCTGCCGGTTTCCCTGATCGTGCTGGTGGTGGCGCTGGCCCTGTTGCCGGCGCTGATTGCCCGCTGGCGACGCGCGGCGGTGTGGCTGCCCGCCGGAGCGGCCCTGGTGGCAGCCTTCTGGCTGCTGGGCACCCAGACCGCGGGCGCACTGGATGCGCAGACCTCTATTGCGCGGGCCAGCGCGGCCAGTGGGTTCTGGCTGTTCTTGCTGGGGGCGGGCACGGCCACCTACGGGGCAGGGCTGGCCGGTCAGCGCTCGGGTGGGGCGGCGCGGTGGCTGGCGTGGCTGTGGCTGCCTGCCATTGCAGCGCTGTTCCTGACCGGGCAGCTGTCCTCGTGGTCGGTGCTGATCGAGGGCCGCAACGAGGGACCGCGCTGGGTTCAGGAGCTGGCGCAGCACCTGCGGCTGGTGGGCAGCGCGCTGGGCCTGGCCGTCGTGATCGGCGTCCCGCTGGCAATCTGGGCGTCGGGGCGCGAGCGGGTGGCAGGGGCGGTGCTGGGTCTGGCCAACGCCGTACAGACGGTGCCCAGCCTCGCCCTGCTGGGCCTGCTGATCGCCCCACTCTCGGCGCTGGCCACCGCCTTTCCGCGCCTGCGCGAGCTGGGCATCAGCGGCATCGGGGTGGCCCCGGCGCTGACGGCCATGACGCTGTACGCGCTGCTGCCGGTGGTGCGCAACGGGGTGGTCGCCCTGACCGGCGTGCCGCCCGGCGCGGTGGACGCGGCCCGCGGCATGGGCATGACCCGCGCGCAGCGCTTCTGGCGGGTCCAGCTGCCGCTGGCGCTGCCGGTGTGGCTCACCGGCATCCGGCAGGCGGCCGTGCTGCTCGTGGGTGTGGCCGCCGTGGCCGCCCTGATCGGCGCGGGGGGGCTGGGCACCTATATCTTCAAGGGCCTGCAAAGTGCCGCCGCCGACCTGATCCTGCTGGGCGCGGTGCCCGCCGCACTGCTGGCCATCGGGCTGGACGCCGCGCTGCGCGGCCTGGAACGGCTGCTGGGCCGCCGCCTGGGGAGGGCGTGACATGATCGAACTGCAGCAGCTGGAAAAACGCTACGGCGAGACCCACGCCGTGCGCGACCTGAACCTGAGCTTTCCCGACGGCGAACTGACGGCCCTGCTCGGCCCCTCCGGCTGCGGCAAGACCACCACCCTGCGGATGATCAACCGCCTGATCGAGCCTTCGGGGGGGCGGGTGCTGCTCAACGGCCAGGACACGCGCGACCTGCGTCCCGAGGCGCTGCGGCGCGGCATCGGCTACGTGATTCAACAGATCGGTCTGTTTCCGCACCTCAGCGTGGCGCAGAACGTCGCCACCGTGCCCGACCTGCTGGGCCGGGACCGGGCGCAGACGCGCCGCCGGGTCGATGAGCTGCTGGAGCTGACCGGTCTGGACCCGGCGGTGTTCCGGGGCAAGAAACCCAGCGAGCTGTCGGGCGGACAGGCGCAGCGGGTGGGGGTGGCCCGCGCCCTGGCCGCCGATCCTCCGGTGCTGCTGATGGACGAGCCCTTCGGCGCACTTGACCCGCTGGCACGCGACACCCTGCAAGAAGCGTTCCGGGACATCCAGCGCCGCCTGCGCAAGACCGTCATCATGGTGACCCACGACATTGACGAGGCGCTGCGTCTGGGCGACCGGGTGGCGCTGATGCGGGCGGGACAGCTCGAGCAGTTCGGCACCCCCGACGACCTGATCCACCGCCCGGCCAGCGGGTTCGTGCGGCAGTTCCTGGGCGAGGACGCCACCCTGCGGCAACTCGCTGGACGCAACGTGACCGAGTTCCTGACGCCGGGCAGCGGACAGGCCGGGCTGCCGACCATCGAGGCGGCACTGAACGCCCGCAGCGCCCTGAGCGTCATGTTGCGCGAGGGCAGCGACGCCCTGAACGTCGTGCGTGATGGGGTGACGGTGGGCACCGTGACCTGGGCCGCCCTGCGCGGGGATGAGGTCGCCCCATCCTCCCGCGGGGTGGGCGGGTGATCCGCGTCAATGTCCGCGCCGCGCCCGTGGTCCGCCCGGCCCGGCGCATGGGGTGGACCGCGCTGCTGTGGCCCGCGTTGCTGCTGCTTGGGCTGGTGCCCGGTGCCCTCGCTCCGCTGATCAACTCCCTGCAGCTGGGAGAGGTGCCGGCCAGCTTCGATCCGCCCCTGTGGCGGCTGACGCTGACCCACCTGGGACTGGTGTTGCTGTCGACCGTGGTGGTCGTGCTGATCGGGCTGCCCATCGCGGTGGCCGTGACCCGTCCTCGCCGCGAGGCCCTGCGGCAACTCGCCGAAACCCTGGTCGGGCTGGGGCAGACGGTGCCCACCTTCGCCATTCTCGCGCTGGCGGTGCCGGTGCTGGGCTTTGGCTGGAAGCCCACGCTGCTGGGCCTGATCGCGTACGGCCTGGTGCCGGTGGTCAGCAATGCGGTGGCGGGCCTGCAGGCCGTTGATCCCGGCGCGCTGGACGCTGCCCGCGGCATGGGCATGACGGCGTGGCAGCGGCTGCGGCGGGTCGAGCTGCCGCTGGCCCTGCCGGTCATTCTGGCCGGCGTGCGCACCACCACGGTCTACAACGTCGGCACGGCCACGGTCGGCGCGGCGCTGGGGGCGGGCGGCCTGGGCGGACCAATCATCAACGGCCTGTCGCAGCAGAACACGGCCCTCGTGCTGGTCGGCGCTGTGCTGGCCGCCCTGCTGGCCCTGAGTCTGGACGCCCTGCTGGGCCTGCTGACCCCCGGACGGGCGCTGCAGGACACCTGACGGGAAGCCGCAACTGTAACGAGAGGTGTATTTCTCACTGTGCCGGCGTATTCTGGTGGGCATGTGGGACCCCTGGATCGCGTCTGGCTCTACGGGTCACCCCTGGACAATCCTGAACCAGCTGGCCCGGTCTGTTGTGCCGGGCCGGTTTGTTCAGGGAGACCCCTCCCCCGCGCGGCCTGCGGCGCAGTCGCCACGAGGGAACAGGGCACCCGATGAAAGGAGGCTCCTTGAAGCACATGGCTTTTGAAATCGGCGAGCGGGTGGTTTTGCCCCCCTACGGTCTTGGCGTGGTGAGTGGCACCTGCGAGCGTCCGCTGGACGGGCAGAACCACACCTATTACGAGCTGTGTTTCTCCCATACAGCCAGCCGCGCGTATGTACCCGTAGCGGCTCCGGAGGGCGCGGGCATGCGGGCAGCCCTCACCGAGCAGGAATTGCCCGAACTGCTGGCCCAGCTGCAGACCAGCACGCTGGACCTGCCGCGCCAGTGGGCCGCCCGGCAACGGCTGGTCGCCGAGATCATCGCGGGAGGCAATCCCTTTGAACTCGCCGTCCTGACCTGCGAGCTGCGCCGCTGGAACATCGAGCGTGGCCTGCCCGATCTTGACCGCCAGGCGCTGAGGCGGGCCATCAAGCTGCTGGAGCAGGAGGTCAGCGGTCTGGAGGACCAGAATGCGCAGCATGTTCAGCAGTTGCTGGACCGGGTCTGGCACGAGGCGCCTCAGAGCTGATTCCCGCTCAGGCGGGCAGCAAGCAGCCCAGAACAGAACTTCCAGACAGCAAGAAGCACCCCCCACCATAGAGGTGGGGGGTGCTGAACAGACATAACAGAACTCCGGTGAGGGAGGTG